>NZ_JBJLRD010000047.1:0-37752 GCF_050871305.1 Kineococcus gypseus
GGCCGGGGGGCGCGGGGGGGGCGGGCGGGGGGGGGGGGGCGGCGGGGGCGGGGGGGGGGGGGGGGGGCGGCGGGGGGGGGCGCCGGCCCCCCCCCCCCCCCCCCCCCCCCCCCCCCCCCCCCCCCCCCCCCCGCGGCGCGCACCGGCGGGCCGGGCTCAGCACTCCGGGACGTCGACCCCCACCGCCGCACCCGCCGCTCCACCGGGTGCCGCGCCCGCCGCCCCGGCCCGCCGGCGCGCCCCGGCGACGGTCAGGGCCAGCCCGCCCAGGGAGGTCTCCTTGTACTCGGAGCGCATGTGCGCACCGGTGGCGCGCATCGTGGCGACGGCGGTGTCCAGGCTCACCACGTGGGTGCCGTCGCCGCGCAGCGCGGTGCGGGCGGCGTGGATCGCGGTGGTGGCGCCGACGGCGTTGCGCTCGATGCAGGGGATCTGCACGAGCCCGCCCACCGGGTCGCAGGTGAGGCCGAGGTGGTGCTCGATCGCGATCTCGGCGGCGTTCTCCACCTGCTCGGGGGTGCCGCCGAGCACGGCGGCCAGGCCGGCGGCCGCCATGGCGCTGGCGGAGCCGACCTCGCCCTGGCAGCCGACCTCGGCGCCGGAGATCGAGCCGGTCTCCTTCAGCACCAGGCCCACGCCGCCGGCGGCCAGGAGGAAGTCGACGGTGGTGGCGTCGTCGGCGCCGGGCACGAAGCGCCGGTGGAAGTGCAGCACCGCGGGCACGATGCCGGCCGCGCCGTTGGTGGGCGCGGTGACCACGCGCCCGCCGGCGGCGTTCTCCTCGTTGACCGCCAGGGCGTACAGGCTCACCCAGTCCATCGCGCGCAGCGCGTCCTGCGGGCCGGTGGGGTCGGCGCGCTGCGCCGCCTCCTCGGCCAGCAGCTGGCGGTGCAGCCCCGGCGCGCGCCGGCGCACTCCCAGCCCCCCGGGCAGCACCCCCTCGCCCACCAGGCCGCGGCGCACGCACGCGGCCATGGCGGCGAAGACGCCCAGCAGGGCGGCGTCCAGCTCGGCGCGGGTGCGGTGGTGCTCCTCGTTGCGGCGCACCAGGTCCGCCACGCCCAGGCCGGTGCGCCGGCACTGCTCCAGCAGCTCCTCGCCGGTGCGGTACGGGTGCGGCACGCCGTCCGCGGCCCCGCCGGCGGGGTCCGGGGCGTCGGGGTCCTCGCGCACGAAGCCGCCGCCGACGGAGTAGGCGGTGCGCCGCGCCAGGACGCGCCCGCCGGCGTCGAGGGCGGTGAAGACCATCCCGTTGGGGTGGGCGGGCAGCGCCGCGCGCAGCAGGCGCACGTCGGCGCCGGGGTCGAAGGGCACCCGGTGCCGGCCCAGCAGCGCCAGCTCGCCGCGCTCGCGCACGCCGGCGAGCAGGACCGGCACGGCGTCGGGGTCGACGTCCTCGGGCCGCTCCCCGAGCAGGCCGAGCACGACGGCGGTGTCGGAGCCGTGGCCGCGCCCGGTGGCGCCCAGCGAGCCGTGCAGGTCCACCCGCACGGCCGCCGCGCGCTCCAGCAGCCCCTCGGCCGCCAGGGCGCGCGCGAAGCGCAGGGCCGCGCGCATCGTCCCGACCGTGTGGGAGCTGGAGGGGCCGATGCCGATGGAGAACAGGTCCAGCACGCCGACCGCCACGCCGCTCACCGGGCCCGGCGGTAGAAGGGCAGCTCGACGACCTCGACGGCCTCGGGGCGCCCGCGCACGTCCACGGCCAGGGCGGTGCCGGGCTGCGCCAGGGCGGCCTCGACGTACGCCATGGCCACCGGGTGGCCCAGGGTGGGCGAGAGCGCGCCGCTGGTGACCACGCCGACGCGGCGGTCCCCGTGCAGCACGGCGTAGCCCTCGCGCCCGGCGCGCCGGCCGGTGCCGCGCAGGCCCACCAGGACCCGCTCGGGCGCGCGCCGCGCCAGGCGCTCCAGGGCCTCGCGACCGGTCCAGGCGCCGGGCTTGTCGAGCTTGACCACGCGGCCCAGGCCCGCGGTGTACGGGTCCACCTCACGGCTCAGCTCGTGCCCGTACAGCGGCATGCCCGCCTCCAGGCGCAGGATGTCGCGGCAGGCCAGACCGCACGGCACGGCGTCGTGCACGCGCCCGGCGTTTAGCAGCGCCTCCCACGCGGCGCCCGCGTGCTCCACGGGCAGCAGCACCTCGAAGCCGTCCTCGCCGGTGTAACCGGTGCGCGCCAGCAGCACCCGCACGGCGCCGGCGGCGGTGCGCAGCGCGGCCGGGGTGCAGCGGTAGTAGCCCAGCGCGGCGAGGTCGGCGTCGACGAGCTCACCGACGATCAGCGCCGCGGTGGGCCCCTGCACCGCCAGCAGCGCCGTCGCCGGCGACTCGTCGGCGACGACGGCGTCGAACCCGGCGGCGCGCGCGGCCAGCTCGCGGGCGACGAGCCCGGCGTTGGAGGCGTTGGCGACGACGAGGAACTCGTGCTCGCCGAGGCGGTAGGTGACCAGGTCGTCGAGGATCCCGCCGTCCTCGTCGACGATCAGCCCGTAGGCGGCCCGGCCCAGCGGCATCGCCGAGGGGCGCCCGACGAGCGCGGCGTCCAGCGCCTCGCCGGCCTGCGCACCGCTGACGCGCACCTCGCCCATGTGCGAGAGGTCGAACAGGCCCGCGGTGGCGCGCACGGCGCGGTGCTCGGCGAGGTCGGAGGCGTAGCGCACCGGCATGGACCAGCCGGCGAAGTCGGTGAACGCCGCGCCGAGGGCGGCGTGGGCCTCGTGCAGGGGGGACGGGCGGGACACGGGCGCTCCTTCCGGGCGCAGCCGCCCGGTGCGGCTGCGCGGACCCCCTCTGTCGCGGCACCTGAGAGCTTCGCGCGCGCGGCGCTTTCCCCGTCGGTGAGGGTCGTGGGGACCCTGCTTTCCAGAGCGGCCTGCCCGTGGCGGTCCTGGGGACCTGAGAGGTTCCGGGGTGGTTGCTCCTTCGGTGCCCGCCGCTGGTGCGCGTCGGGGCTCTCCCGCCCGGGTGCGTGGCCGTGCGATGTGCGGTTGTGCGTGCTGCCGCGAGCGTCGCACAGCGGCGCCCGCCACCACCAGCCACCGCCCGGCGCGCGGGCCCGGGGTCAGGGGCGCGGGCCCGCGATCAGGGGCGCTGGCCGAGGTCCACCTCGACGCGGCGGCCGGTGTGCAGCGACTCCACGCCCGCCGCGCACACCGCCGCGGCGGCGTAGCCGTCCCAGGCGCCGGGGCCGTCGACGCCGGCGCCGCTGCGCACGGCGTCCACCCAGCGCTGCAGCTCGGTGTCGTACGCGGCCGCGAAGCGCTCGCGGAAGTCGGCCGCGACGCCGCCGCCCCAGCCGGTGCGCGACTGGCGCAGCACGCCGACCTCCAGGCCGGTGCGCGCGGTGCCGAGCTCGCCGACCAGCTCGCTGCGCACCACGTAGCCGGTGGTGGAGTTCACGAAGACCTCCACGTCCACCAGGGTGCCGCCGGAGGTCTCCATGAGGACGAACTGCGGGTCCTGCACCCCGCGCGGGGCGTGCGAGGTGCGCCCGGGGGACAGCACCGTGATGGCCGTGACCTCCTCGCCCAGCAGGAACCGGGCCGCGTCGACCTCGTGCACCAGGGAGTCCAGCACGAGCATCTCGGAGGTGAACCCCGGCGGGGTGCTCGCGTTGCGGTGCACGCAGTGCAGCATCAGCGGCCTGCCGAGCTCGCCGGAGGTGACCAGGCGGCGCAGCTGCTCGTGCTCGGCGTCGAAGCGGCGCATGAACCCGACCTGCACGAGGCGGCGGCCCAGGGCCCGCTCGGCCTCGACGACCCGGCGCGAGCCCTCCGGGGAGGTCGTCAGCGGCTTCTCGCACAGCACCGGCTTGCCGGCGGCCAGGGCCCGCAGCACCAGGTCCTCGTGGGTGTGGCCCGGCGTGGCCACGACGACGGCGTCGACGCCGGGGTCCTCGATCGCGGCGGCGGCCCCGTGCACGGCGCGCGCGCCCAGCTCGGCGGCCACGGCCTCGGTGCGGTCGGCGTCCGCGTCGCTGACGGCGACCAGCTCGGCGCCCTTGGTCAGCCGGGCCAGGCGGCGCGCGTGGTCGCGGCCCATCACCCCGACCCCGAGCACGGCCACGCGCAGGTCGCGCGCGCGGGCCGGGCGCGGCGGCGCGGCGGCGGTGCTCTCGGCGGTGGTGCCCTCGACGGTGGTGCCTTCGGCCGTGGTGCCCTCGGCGGTGGTGCTCGTGGCCGTGCTCATGCGCTCTCCGCTCCTGGTGCTGGGGTGCGTGCCGCGAGGGGCCCGCGGCGGGGTCCGCGGGGGCGCCCGCGGCGGGTGGGGTGGTGCCGACGGGACCTCAGGCCCCGTGCTCGCGCAGCTCGTGCCGCAGCTCCTCCAGCTCGGCGCCGCCGGACATCTCGCGCGCCAGCTCGTCCCGGGTGATGTCGGCGCGCAGGTGCTCGCCGGTGGTGCGCCCGCGCTGCAGCAGCACGAAGCGGTCCCCCACCAGGTGCGCGTGGTCGGGGTTGTGCGTGATGAGCACGACGCCCAGGCCGCGCTCGCGCGCCTGCACGACGCGCTTGAGCACCACGCCGGACTGGCGCACCCCCAGGGCCGAGGTCGGCTCGTCGAGGATGAGCACGCGGGCGCCGAAGTGGATCGCGCGGGCGATGGCGACGACCTGGCGCTCGCCGCCGGAGAGGGTGCCCACCGGCTGCTCGGGGTCGCGCAGGTCGATGCCCATGGCGGCCATCTCGTCCACGACGACCTGCTTGGCCGAGCGCCTGCGCAGCCACCCGCCGCGGGTGGCCGGCTCGGCGCCGAGGAAGAAGTTGCGCCAGACCGGCATGAGCGGGGCCAGCGCGAGGTCCTGGTAGACCGTGGCGATGCCGCGCGCGAGGGCGTCGCGCGGGGAGGACAGCCGGACCGGCTCGCCGTCGACGAGGTACTCGCCGCTGTCCGGCGGGTGCACGCCGGAGAGGACCTTGATGAGGGTGGACTTGCCGGCGCCGTTGTCGCCGAGCACGGCGGTGACCTCGCCGGCGCGCACGGCGCAGGAGACGTCCTTGAGCGCCTCGACGCGGCCGAAGGACTTGCCGATGCCGCGCACCTGCAGCACGGGGGCGCTCACGAGCGCACCCTCTGCGCCCGGTTCTTCAGGGCCAGGTTGACGAGCACCGCGGCGAGCAGGATCGCGCCGAGCAGGAACCGGAAGAACTCGCTGGGCACGCCGGCCAGCGGCATGCCCTGCTGCACCATGCCGAAGATCAGGGCACCGATGGAGGCCCCCAGCACCGAGCCGGCGCCGCCGGTGAGCAGGCACCCGCCGATCACGGCGGCGATGATGAAGTAGAACTCGCTGCCGATGCCGGTGGTGACGGTGGCCGAGGAGTACCTGACGACGGTCAGCTGGCCCACCAGCCACGCGCACGCGGCGGTGCCCAGGAACAGGCCCAGGCGCACGCGCAGCACCGGCACGCCCACGGCCAGGGCGCCGGCGGCGTTGCCGCCCACCGCGAAGACCCAGTTGCCGGCGCGGGTCCGGGTCAGCAGCAGCACGCCGACGGCGGTGAGGCCGACCCACCACAGCAGCGAGACCTGGAACCCGGCGTAGGAGGAGCCGAAGACCGCGTGGGCGCTGTCGTAGCCGTTGTACTCCGACAGCCCGCCGACCGTCACCTGGTTGGTCAGCCGCTGCGTGACGGCGTAGTTCAGGCCCCACAGCATGAACATCGTGCCCAGCGTGATGATGAAGCTGGGCAGCTTCGTGCGGTGCACCACCAGGCCGTTGAAGAGCCCCACGAGCAGCGCGAAGCCCAGCGACACGAGCATCGACAGCCACACGTTCACGTCCAGCAGCGTCGTGGTCAGGGCCGTGACCAGGCCGGTCGAGCCGATGAGCACCCCGGCGGACAGGTCGAACTCCCCGCCGATCATCAGCAGCGCCACGGCCACCGCCATGATGCCCAGGTTCGCCGCCGGGTCCAGGAAGTTCGCGATGCCGCTGCGCGAGGCGAAGACCGGCGCGTACGCCCAGAACGCGCAGAAGACGACGACGGCCGCCGCGCCGGAGCCGAACTCCGGCGACATGCAGAAGCGCCGCAGCGCGCCCACGGCGACGAGGCGGTCGTCGCGCCCCGCGCCGGCCGCGGCGGCGGTGCGCGGGCCGCGGGTGGCTCCCGGCGTCACGCTCACCGGGTCCCCCGCTGCACCAGGTCGGAGACCGCGTCGACGTTCTCTCGGGTGATGAACGACGGGCCGGTGAGCACCGGCAGCCCTCCGCCGACGGTGTTGAGGTTGTCGTGGTTGAGCACCAGCGCGGCGATCGGCAGGTACCCCTGCAGGTACTGCTGCTGGTCGACGGTGAACAGCACCCGCCCGTCGCGGATGGCGCCGAGGACGTCCTGGTCGATGTCGAAGCTGGCGACCTGCACGTCGGCCCCGGAGCTCTCCACGGCGGCCAGCGCCGCGGTGGTGACCGAGGGGTTCAGGCCGATGACGCCGTCGACGGTGGGGTCGCCGAGCAGCGCGCCGTTGACGTTGGCCTCGATGGAGGCCGGGTCGTTGAGGTCGACCTGCAGGTTCTCCACCTCGCCGCCGGCGGTCTCGGCGATGCCCTGGCAGCGCTGCTCTAGGCCGACGTTGCCGGCCTCGTGCACCAGGCACAGCAGGTGCGTCACGCCCGCCTCGCGCAGCCGCTCGCCGGCGCCGCGGCCGGCGACGACCTCCGTCTGGCCGACGTGGCCGATGGCGCCGAGCTCGGCGGAGCGCTCCGCGCCGGAGTTGATGGTGACGAAGGGCACGCCCTGTTCCACCGCCTGCTGCAGGGCCGGGCGCAGCGCGTCGGGGTTGGCCGTGGAGACCACCAGGCCGTCGGGGTCGTCGGCCAGCGCGGACTGCACGAGCGTGCCCTGGCGCGAGCCCTCCGGGTCCCCGGTCACCGTCACCTCCACGCCGAACTGCAGGCCGGCGTCCTCGGCGCCGCGCTTGACGACGTTCCAGAAGGAGCCGTCGGGGTTGCTGTGGACGACGACCGCGAAGCTGAGGTCGCGCCGCTCCCCGCCGGCGGGGGCGCCCTGCTCCGGGGCGTCGTCCTGCGCCCGGCCCCCGGTGCCGCAGCCGGCCAGGACCAGGGCCAGGGCGGTCGCCAGGGCCAGGGCGGTGGACTTCCGGGTGCTCATCGGGTTCCCTCCGTGCGTCGAGCGGGCCGGCGCGGTCCTGCACCGCGTCACCGGCAACCGCGCAGGTAGCTGTACGTGCGCCGCGCCACGGGCAGCGGCTGGTCGAAGGAGTCCAGGGGGTACATGTCCTGCTCGACGACGGCGAAGACGTCGCGGCCCAGCCCCTCCAGCGCCTCCAGCACCGGCGGCATGTCCGGCACGCCCCGCGGCGGCTCGACCATCACGCCCAGGGCGACGGCGTCGCCGAAGCCGAGGTCGTCCTGGCGGACCTTCGCCACCACCTGCGGGTCGACCTGCTTCAGGTGCGCGTAGGCGATGCGCTCGGGGTGCTCGCGGATCAGCTGCAGGCTGTCGCCGCCGGAGTAGGCCACGTGGCCGGTGTCCAGGCACAGCCCGACGACCTCGGGGTCGGTCAGCTCCAGGAACCGCTCGACCTGCTCCTGGGTGTCGACGTGGGTGTCGGCGTGGGAGTGGAACGCCATCCGCAGGCCGTAGTGCTCGAGCACCTCGCGGCCCAGGCGGTCCGCCCCGGAGGTCAGGCGCCGCCAGCCGTCCTCGTCCAGCGTCCGCGGCTCGAGCGCCTCGCCCGTGGTGTCGCTGCGCCACTGCCCGGGGATGACGACGAGGTGGGTGCCGCCGAGGTCGCGCGTCAGCGCGGCGACCCGCTCGACCTGCGACCACGCCTCGTCGTAGCGGCCCGGGCGGTGCAGCGCGGCGAAGACGGTGCCGGCGGAGACCCTCAGGCGCCGGGCCGCCAGCTCGTCGGCGAGGCGGGCGGCGTCGGTGGGCAGGTACCCGTACGGGCCCAGCTCGATCCACTCGTAGCCCGCCTCGGCGACCTCGTCGAGGAAGCGGTGCCAGGGGGTCTGCTTCGGGTCGTCGGCGAACCAGACGCCCCAGGAGTCGGGGGCGGACCCGATGGTGATGCGGCTCACGGCTGAACCCTCCACGTCGTCGCGCTCGCGCACCGCGGCGGGTGCGCGAGACGGTCGCGCGCGGCGCGACCTGTCACATGCTCGTCGGAGCGCGCCGTCGAGGTGGACCGCGCGGTCCCTCCGGACAGCGGTCCGGGGCACACGGTGGCACCCGCGACGGCGGAGCACCACTCGAGCGCGTCGCCCGGCACCGAGCGCGGCGGGCGCTGGCGCCGGCGGGCCGGGGGCGGCAGGGTGGCGCCGTGCAGCTGACGGTGCGGGAGGCGGGCGGCGGGCGCCGCGCGGTGCTGGGGCGCGCGGCGGCGATCGGCTCGCTGGCCGGGCTGGCGGGTGCGGGCGCGATGGCGCTGGGCCAGCGCGCCGAGCGGGCCGTCACCGGCCGGCCGGCCTCCCACGTGCCCGGGCGCACCCTGCTGCTGCTGCTGGGCCGCTCCCCCGGCGACGACGAGCGCCCCGCCGCGGCGACGGCCGCCGCGCTGGTGGGCACGAGCGTGGCGCTGGGCGCCCTGCGCGGGGTGTGGCGGGTCAGCGGGCTGGTCGGGGTGCGCGGGAACGTCGCGCAGACGCTGACGCGCGTCCTGGTGGACCAGACGCTGGAGAACGCCACCGGCGCGGGCGCGCCCCCGCGCACCTGGCGGCGCGGGGAGGGCGTGGTGGAGGTGCTGCACGCGGCCGTGGCGGCCGTGGCCACCGGCCTGGTCGTCGAGCGGCTGGTGGACCCGGTGCTGGAGTCGCGCCGCGGCACCACCAGCCACTGAGCACGCCGCGCGCGGGCGCGGCCACGGGCGACCGCGTCGCCGACGAGCCCGTCCGGGCACTCCCGCCGGCCGGGCGCCGACGCCCGGCCGCGGCGGCAGCGGGGCCCCGTCAGCGGAGCCTCGTCAGCGGGGCCGTGCCCGCGGGAGCGTGCTGAAGGCGTCCAGGCGGGCGGTGCCGTCCCACCCGCCCCGCGGTGCGCCCAGCCCGAACAGCGCCGCGACGGTGGGGGCCACGTCGATCGTGCGCGCCGGCGCGGAGGAGGTGCCGCCGCGGCGCAGCTGCGGGTGCCCCCCGGTGACGAGGAAGGGGATCGGCTCGGTCGCCGGGTGGCCGTGGTTCCCGGGGATCGGGTTGGAGGTCACCTGCGGGTCGCTGAAGCGCCACCCCGGACGCGCGTAGGCCACCAGGTCACCGGCCTCCGGCCCGAGCCGCAGCGCCGAGGGCTGCTGCACCGAGAGCACCCCGGGGTGGGCCGCGACGAGCCGGGCGACGTCGGCGAGCCCCTGGCGGCGGCGGTCGGCGGCTCCGGTCCAGGTGATGCTGTCGGCACCCTCGTTCTGGGCGATCACCACCGACGCCTGCAGGTCGGGGCGACCGGCGAGCGCCTGCTGCTGCACGGAGACGAGGTTCGTGGGCACCGAGAAGTCCATGCCGTGGTCGGCCAGCAGCACCAGCACGCTGCTCGACCAGCGTCCCGTCGCGACGAGGTGGTCGACGAAGGTGCCCACCAGCGCGTCGGTCGCGGTGAGGTCGGCGGTGCGCAGCGCCGGCAGCGGCAGCAGCGGACCGGTGGGGTCGCTGTGCCCGACCCTGTCGACGTCGCCGAGGTTGCAGAAGACCAGGTCCGGGTCGTACCTGTCGACGACGTCGACGAGCGCGGGCACCGTCGTGGCGTCGGGGGCGTGCTCGGTCAGCGGCAGGTAGGCGGGAGGCACCCAGCGGTGCGTGGCCCGGGTGCCGAAGATGCCGACCAGGTAGCGCTTGCTGAGCACGCTGGCGGTGACGAAGCCGTTCTGCGGGAGCCTGTCGAGGAGGGTGCCGGCGCGCAGGTCCGTGGGCCGGTCGAGGTCGCGCACGACCCGCTCGACGCGGTCGTAGACGGCGTTGGCGGGCACGCCTGACCTGTCGGGGCGCACCCCGCTCATCATCATGACGTGGTTGGGGATGGTCTCCATCACCGGCAGCGACCTCGCGGCCGGGTAGAGGGTGCCCTGCGCGCGCAGCGCGGCGATCCGCGGCTGGGACGCCGACCCGAACTCGTCCGGGTTGCAGCCGTCGACCACGAGCACGTAGACGCGCACGCGCTGCCCCGGCGACGACGCGGCGGCAGCGGGCGGGGCGGGCGCCCCCACCAGCGCCGCGGCGCCCCCCGCGGTGGCGGCCCGCAGCAGCGAGCGGCGCCCCACCCGGTCGGGCTGCTGCGCGCTCACCGGGACGCCGTCCGCGGCGAGTCGCTGCGCGCCCCCAGCTGCGCCACCGGGCCGGTGACCCGGCGGGACCCCTTGACCGTCTGCCACGAGCTCTCCCACGTCGCCTGCGCTCCCGGGTCGGTGCGGGGGTCCAGGACCAGGCCGTGGTCCCCCCTGCTGCGGATGAAGAAGAAGTCGGTCTGCACGCGCTGCGGCGTCACGTCGACCACCGCGTAGCCGTGCCCGATGCCGTCGAGGTAGCGGACCCAGGGGTTGGCCGCCTGCAGCGCGGTGGTGGCGGCCCGAGCGGCGGCCGCCGTCCCGAGGAGCTCCTTGAAGCCGTCGCTGGTGACCGACGGGCAGACGAACTCCACGCCCACCGAGCGCCCCGCCACCGGGTACGTCGCGTCCGCCCGCTCGGGCAGCTCGTTGGCCCAGGAGGAGTGGATGTCGCCGGTGAGGACCACCGGGTCGGTGCCCGCGCTGCGCATGGCGGCCAGCAGCGCGGCCTGGTCGGCCTGGTAGCCGTCCCACTGGTCGGCGTTGAGGACCTGCCCGGGCAGCACGCCGACGCCGTCGCGCGGGACCGCGTACACCCGCGCGAGGACGGTCTGGTTGCCGAGCAGGTGCCACGGGCGACGGCTGCGCGCGAGCCCGTCGGCGATCCAGGCGAGCTGCTCCGGCTCGGGCAGGTGGCGCGAGGGGTCGGCCAGCGCCGGGTTGACCGCGGGGACGCCGCCGGCACCCGTCGTCGTCGTGAGCACCTGCCGGCTGCGGTTCTGCCGCGTCTCGAGCACCGAGAGGTCGGCGAGGTCGCCGAAGCGGAAGCGGCGGAAGAACTGCTCGCCGCGGTGGGGGGCGGGCTGCCAGGTGCCGGGCTCGCGGATCGGCATCCACTCGCGGTAGGCCTGGAACGCCCGGGCCCGGCGTGCGAGGAAGTCGCCCTCGGCCCGCACGCCGGCCGGCTCGCCCGGACCGGTGTAGGGGGTGTCGGGGTCGTCCTGCTGCTCGTGGTTCTCCGCACCGGTGGCGTACGCGTCGTTGGTGATCTCGTGGTCGTCGAAGACGACGACCCACGGGTGGCGGGCGTGGGCGGCCCGCAGGTCGGGGTCGGTCTTGTACAGGGCGTGGCGCACGCGGTAGTCCTGCAGGGAGACCACCTCCACCGGCGGCTGGTGGTCGCGCACCCCGACGAGGGCGAGGGGTCCGTAGCGGTCCCCGGAGCCCTGCACCCCGGGCACGGCGGGGGTGTTGCCGTACTCGTAGACGTAGTCGCCCAGGTGCAGCACCAGGTCGAGGTCGTCGCGGGCGGCGATGCCGCGGTAGGCGGTGAAGTACCCGCCGGTGTAGTTGCTGCAGGAGACGAAGGCCAGCCGCAGGGCGTGGGTGCGCCCGGGTTCGTCGGGGCTGGTCTGGGTGCGCCCGACGGGCGAGGTGGCCCCCTCGGCGCGGAACCGGTACCAGTAGCGGGTGTAGGGCGCCAGGCCGCCGACCACGACCTTGACGGTGTGGTCGCGGCGGGCGTCGGTGGTCGTGCTGCCCCTGCGGACGACCTTGCGGAAGCCCTCGTCGGCGGCGACCTCCCACTCGACGCGGCTCGCCGGTCCTGCGCCGCTGCCCGGCACCGCGTCGGGCTGCGGGGTCACGCGGGTCCACAGGAGCACCTCGGTGGCGGTCGCGTCACCGCTGGCGACGCCGAACCCGAACACCCCGGAGCGGGCGGCCTCGGTGACCGCGGCCAGGGCCGACTCGGCGCAGAGGGCGGCGGCGCCGAGCGCGGCGGCACCGGCCGCTCCCGCGCGCAGCACGGAGCGGCGGCTGAGGGCGGTGTCGAGCACGCCGGGATCGTCACCCCGGGCGACGACCGGCGGTCGACCGCCGGGGGTCCTCGCGGTGAACATCGCACCCCCCGCGCTGACCGTCGCGCGGCCGCGGGCGCCCCGGCTCCCCGGGGCGCTCAGCGCCGGTAGCGCTCCACGAAGCGGCGCAGCAGCTGCTGCGGGACCTCCACGCGCGCGCGGCGCAGCCGGGCGACGACCTCGTCGTGCTCCTCGGGCGGAAAGTAGCCCGAGCGCCGGTAGGTGCCCACGCGCTGGACGATGCCGTCCACGTCGAGCTCGGGGTGGAACTGCGTGGCGTACAGGTCGCGCCCGACGCGGAACGCCTGCACCGGGCAGCCCGGCGAGCTCGCCAGCACCACCGCGTGCGGCGGCGGCACGCGCAGGGCCTCCTTGTGGCCGACGAACGCCTCGAACGTGGTGGGCAGGCCGGCGAAGAGGGGGTCCTCGCGCCCGGCGGCGGTGAGCGTGACCGGCACCGCGCCGATGGGCTCGCCGAACTCGCGGTCCACCACCCCGCCCTGGTGCACGCCCAGGGTGCCCACGCCGTAGCAGGCGCCCAGGAAGGGCACCCCGCCGTCGACGACGCGGTCCAGCAGCGCGGACAGCTCGCGCTCGACGCGGCGCTGGGTGGGCGACTTGGCGTCCTCGGGGTCGCTCGTGCAGTACGGGCTGCCGCCGAGGACGACGCCGGAGAAGCCGTCCAGGTCCAGCTCGGGCAGCGGCGAGCGCTCCAGGCGCACGCGCACCAGCTCGCCGGGCCCCAGGCCCCCGTACCGCAGGACGGCGGCGTGCTCGGCGTCGGCGACGCCGTCGTCCTCGCGGGTGGCCAGCAGCAGGAACGGCTTCACCCGGCGCACGCTAGCCCGGCGGAGCCCCGGCGCCAGCGGGCGGCGGTCCCGCGGCCGGTGGGCCGCGGGACCGCCGGGCTCAGCCGTCGAAGCGCGCCGGCAGGGTCGCGGTGTGCGCCGCGCGCAGCTCGGCCAGGGGCACGGCGAAGAGCCCCTGCACGTCCAGCGCGGGCTCCTCGCCCTCGGCCGCGTCGGTCACGCCGATGCGCAGGTGCGCCAGGCCGCGCGCGGTGCACATGTCGGTGAAGCGCACCTCCTCCTCGCGCGGCACGGCCACGACCGCCCGGCCGGCGGACTCGGAGAACAGCGCGGTGAAGGCGTCGATCCCGTCGCGCTCGCCCAGCTCGTCGAGCCAGACGCGCGCGCCCACCCCGAAGCGCAGGCAGCCCTCGACGAGGGCCTGGGCCAGGCCGCCGTCGGAGAGGTCGTGCGCGGCCTCGACGAGGCCGTCGCGCGAGCAGTTGACCAGCACGTCGGCCAGCAGCGCCTCGTGCGCCAGGTCCAGCCGGGGCGGCAGCCCGCCCAGGTGGCCGTGCTCGGCCCAGGCCCACTCCGAGCCGCCGAGCTCGTCGCGGGTGGTGCCCAGCAGGTACAGGTTGCGCCCCGCCGCGCGCCAGCCGGAGGGGGTGCGCCGCGCGACGTCGTCCAGCACGCCGAGCACGCCGATCACCGGGGTCGGCAGGACCGCGGAGTCCAGGCCGCGGTCGCCGGTCTGGTTGTACAGCGAGACGTTGCCGCCGGTGACGGGCACGCCCAGCGCCTCGCACGCCTCGGCCAGGCCCTGCACGGCCTCGGCGAACTGCCACATGACGCCGGGGTCCTCGGGGGAGCCGAAGTTCAGGCAGTCGGTGACCGCCAGCGGCCGCGCGCCCGCGGCGGCGACGTTGCGGTACGCCTCGGCCAGGGACAGCGCCGCGCCGGTGCGCGGGTCCAGCTTCGTGAAGCGGCCGTTGCCGTCCAGGCTCAGCGCCACGCCCAGGCCGGTGCGCTCGTCCACGCGCACCACGCCGGCGTCGTCCGGGGTGGCCAGGGCGGTGTTGCCCAGCACGTAGCGGTCGTACTGGTCGGTCACCCACGCGCGGCTGCACAGGTTCGGGGAGGCGACCATGCGCAGCAGGGTGGCGCGCAGATCGGCGGCCGTGCCGGGGCGCGGCAGGCGCTGCGCCGTGGGGGCGTCGGCCTGCAGCGCGTCCTGGGAGCCCGGGCGCGCGTAGGGGCGCTGGTACACCGGGCCCTCGTGGGCCACGGTGCGCGGGGGCACGTCCACGACCGTCTCGCCGTGCCACTGCACCACGAGGTGGTCGCCGTCGGTGACCTCCCCGAGGACCGCGGCCTCGACGTCCCACCTGGCCGTCACGGCCAGGAACGCCTCGACGTTGGCGGGGGTGACCACCGCCATCATGCGCTCCTGCGACTCGCTCATGAGGATCTCCTCGGGCGAGAGCGAGGGGTCGCGCAGCGGCACGCGGTCCAGGTGCACGAGCATGCCGCCGTCGCCAGCGCTGGCCAGCTCGCTGGTCGCGCAGGAGAGGCCCGCGCCGCCGAGGTCCTGGATGCCCTCGACCAGCCCGGCGGCGAACAGCTCCAGGCAGCACTCGATGAGCACCTTCTCCTGGAACGGGTCGCCCACCTGCACCGCGGGGCGCTTGCTGGGGCCGCCGGCCTCGAAGGTCTCCGAGGCCAGCACCGACACCCCGCCGATGCCGTCGCCGCCGGTGCGCGCGCCGAAGAGCACCACGAGGTTGCCCGCGCCGCGCGCGTTGGCCAGGTGCAGGTCCTCGTGGCGCAGGGCGCCCACGCACAGGGCGTTGACGAGCGGGTTGCCCTGGTAGGAGGGGTCGAAGACGACCTCGCCGCCGATGTTGGGCAGGCCGATGCAGTTGCCGTAGCCGCCGACGCCGGAGACCACGCCGGGCACGACGCGGGCCGTGTCGGGGTGGTCGATCGCCCCGAAGCGCAGCGAGTCCATGACGGCGACCGGGCGCGCGCCCATGGCCATGATGTCGCGGATGATGCCGCCGACGCCCGTGGCCGCGCCCTGGTACGGCTCGACGAAGCTGGGGTGGTTGTGGCTCTCCACCTTGAAGGTGACGGCCCAGCCGTCGCCGATGTCGACCACGCCGGCGTTCTCGCCGATGCCGACCATGAGGGACTTCCTCATGTCCTCGGTGAGGTGCTCGCCGAAGGTGCGCAGGTGCACCTTGGAGGACTTGTACGAGCAGTGCTCGCTCCACATCACCGAGTACATCGCCAGCTCCGCGCCGGTGGGGCGCCGGCCGAGGATGTCGCGGATGCGGGCGTACTCGTCCGCCTCCAGGCCCAGCTCGGCCCACGGCTGCTCGCGCTCGGGCGTGGCCGCGGCGCGCTCGACGGTGTCCAGGGCGCCGGCGGTGCGCGCGCCCCGCGCGCCCTGCTGCGTGGGCGCGCTCACGCGCCCACCGCCGCCAGGCCCGCGGTCAGCACCGAGGTGAACAGCCCCAGCCCGTCGGTGCCGGGGCCGAAGCCCTCCTCCACCGCGTGCTCGGGGTGCGGCATGAGCCCCACGACGTTGCCGCGCTCGTTGGCGATGCCGGCGATGCCGCGCAGGGAGCCGTTGGGGTTGGCGCCCAGGTAGCGGAAGACCACGCGGCCCTCGCCCTCCAGGCGGTCCAGGGTGTCCTCGTCGGCGACGAAGCCGCCCTCGCCGTTCTTCAGCGGCACGGTGATCTCCGCGCCGGCTTCGAAGGCGGACGTCCACGCCGTCGCGGTGGACTCCACGCGCAGGCGCTGGTCGGTGCAGACGAACTTGCGGTGGTCGTTGCGCACCAGCGCACCGGGCAGCAGGTGCGACTCGCACAGCACCTGGAAGCCGTTGCAGATGCCCAGCACGGGCAGGCCGCCGCGCGCACCGGCGACGACCTCGCCCATGACGGGGGCGAAGCTGGCGATGGCCCCGCAGCGCAGGTAGTCGCCGTAGGAGAAGCCGCCGGGCAGCACGACGGCGTCCACGCCGCGCAGGTCCGCGTCGGCGTGCCACAGCGCGACCGGCTCGGCGCCGGCCAGGCGCACCGCGCGGCGCGCGTCGCCGTCGTCGAGGGAGCCGGGGAAGGTGACGACGCCGATCCTCACGCGCCCGCCTCCTCGGCGACCCGCACGGAGACGACGTCCTCGATGACCGGGTTGGACAGCAGCCTGGAGGCGGCCTCGCGGGCCTGCTCGAGGACCTCCGGGGTGACCTCCCCGTCGACCTCCAGCTCGAAGCGCTTGCCCTGGCGGACACCGGTGAAGGCGTCGAGGCCCAGGCGCGGCAGGGCGCCCACGACGGCCTTGCCCTGCGGGTCGAGGATCTCGGGTTTCGGCATGACGTCGATGACGACGCGGCCCATGCGCGGCGCTCCTTCGAGGGGGTGGACCTGAGGGGGGGTCTGCCCCCCCAGGCTACCGCCGCGGCGGGGCCCCCCGCTCCGCCGGGCCGCGCCGGGCCGCGCCGGGCCGCCCCGGGCGCTCCCCCGGGTCCCGGGCGGCTCCCCGCCGCGTCCCGGGCGGCTCAGACCAGGCGGGAGGCCTGCACCAGCGTCCGGCGCAGCACGTCCTCCATCTCGTCGAACTCCGCCTGCCCGCACGTCAGGGCCGGGGCGACCTGCACCACCGGGTCGCCGCGGTCGTCGGGGCGCGCGTACAGGCCGTTGGCGAACAGCGCGCGCGGCAGGAACTGCTTGATCAGCGTCTCGCGCTCCTCGGGCCCGAAGGTCTCCCCCGTGCTCTTGTCCTTGACCAGCTCGACCGCCCAGAAGTACCCGTCGCCGCGCACGTCGCCGACGATGTCGAGGTCCAGCAGCCTGCGCAGCGTCGCCCCCAGCGCGGCCTCGTTGTCGAGCACGTGCTGGTTCAGGCCCTCGCGCTCGAAGATGTCCAGGTTCGCCAGCGACACCGCGGCGGAGACGGGGTGGCCCGCGAAGGTGTAGCCGTGGGGGAACGTGGTGCCGCCCTCCAGGAAGGGTTCCATGAGGCGGTCGCTGGCGATCATCGCGCCGATGGGCCCGTAGCCGGAGCTCATCCCCTTGGCGCAGGTGATGACGTCGGGCTGGTAGCCGAACTTCTCGCAGGCGAACATCGTGCCGTGGCGGCCGAAGCCGCAGATGACCTCGTCGGAGACGAGCAGGACGTCGTGCCGGTCGCAGATCTCGCGGACCCGCTGGAAGTACCCCGGCGGCGGGGTGAGGCAGCCGCCGGAGTTCTGCACGGGTTCGAGGAACACCGCGGCCACGGTGTCCGGGCCCTCGAAGAGGATGGCCTCCTCGATGCGGTCGGCGGCCCAGCGGCCGAACTCCACCGGGTCGGTGGGCGCCCCCATCCGCTCGGCGCGGAAGATGTTGGTGTTCGGCACGCGGAAACCCCCGGGGGTCAGCGGCTCGAACGCCTGCTTCATCGCGGGCAGACCGGTGATGGCCAGCGCGCCCTGCGGGGTCCCGTGGTAGGCGGTGGCCCGCGAGATCACCTTGTGCTTCAAGGGCTTGCCGGTCAGCTTGAAGAACTGCTTGGCGAGCTTCCACGCGCTCTCGACGGCCTCGCCGCCGCCGGTGGTGAAGAACACCCGGTTCAGGTCGCCGGGCGCGTACGAGGCCAGGCGCTCGGCCAGCCGGATCGCCGGTTCGGTGGCGTAGCCCCACACGGGGAAGAACGCCAGCTGCCGCGCCTGCTCGGCCATCACCTCGGCCAGCTCGGCGCGGCCGTGGCCGACCTGCACCACGAACAGCCCCGACAGCCCGTCGAGGACCCTGCGGCCGGTGGAGTCCCACAGGTGCGCGCCCTCGCCGCGCACGACGACCGGCGCGGGATGGTCCTGGTAGGCGCCCATGCGGGCGAAGTGCATCCACAGGTGGTCGCGGGCGGCGGACGCCAGGTCCGCCGGGGCCGCTCCCGGTGCGCCCGCGGCCTGCTCGGTGACGCTCATCCCCGCTGCCCTCCCTCGGCGGCGCCCGGCGGCGCCCGTCCCCACCCTCCCCGCGCGAGCCGCCGCGCGGCAGCGACGGGACGTCGCGCCCGGGGCGCCGGGGCCGACGGAACGTCGGCGCGCGGCTACCCTCGCCGCGTGGGCCTGACCGTCGCCGACGTCCTGGCGCTGCCGGTGCTGGCCGCCGGCTCCCCGCGCGTGCTGGCCGGCCGCGGCGGCCTGGGCGCGCCGGTGCGCTGGGTGCACGTCAGCGAGCAGCTGGAGGTGGCCGGCACGCTCGGCGGCGGGGAACTGGTGCTCTCCACCGGCATGGGCCTGCTGGACGAGCGCTTCGACGCGGTGCGCTACCTGGGCTCGCTGACGGGGGCCGGCGCCGTCGGCCTGGTCGTCGAGCTCGGCTCGCACGTGCGCGCGCTGCCGCCGGCGCTGGTGCGCGCCGCGGCGGCGGCCCGCCTGCCGCTGGTCGAGCTGCGCGCCGCGGTGCGCTTCGTGGCCGTCACCGAGCAGGTGCACGCGCGGGTGCTGCACGAGCAGTACGAGCGGCTGCGCTTCTCCGAGGACGTGCACCGGGGCTTCGCCACCCTGGCCGTCGCCGGCGCCGCGGCCGGCGAGGTCGTCGTCCGCGCGGCGGAGCTGGCCGGGCGCGCGGTGGTCCTGGAGGACCTGGCCCACCGCGCACTGGCCTTCGCCGGCGGCCCCGCGGCCGAGGTGCTGCGCGACTGGCAGGCGCGCTCGCGCGCGGTGCCGGTGACCACGGGCACGGCCACGGGCGGGCCCGAGGGGTGGCTGACCGCGCCCGTGGGGCCGGTCGGGCGGCGCTGGGGCCGGCTGGTCGTGCCCGGTCCCGGCCCCGACGCCGAGCGCTGCGCCCTGGTGCTCGAGCGCGCCGCCGAGACGGCGACGATCGCGCGCCTGCTGCGCGAGGGCCCGGGCGGCGGGCGGGACGGCGCGCGCGAGGACGACGACGACGGGCCCGGGCCGGCGCGCCGGGCGCACGACGACCTCCTGCACGACCTGCTGCGCGGGCGGCGCGGCGACGAGGCCGAGCTGCGCGCGCGCGCCCGCGCCCTGGGCGTGCCGCTGCGCGGCGCCTACGCGCCCGTGGCCGTGCGCACCCCGCCCGGGGCGGAGGCGGGGACGGCGGCGGCCGCCGCGCGGGCGCTGCGCGGCGCCCGGCTGGCGGGGCTGGCCGGGGTGCTGCGCCCCGGGGTGGTGGGCGTGCTGCTCTCCGCGCGCCCCGGCGAGCCGGACGGGGCGCAGGGCCCGACGGGGGCGGCGGAGCGGCTGGCGCGCGCGCTGGCCGCCCGCGACGCCGCGGGCGCGCTGACGCTGGGCACCGCGGCACCGGCGGCGACGCTGGCCGCGGCCGGCGAGGGGCTGGTGGAGGCGGCCCAAGTCGCGGAGGTGGCCGCGGCCCTGCCCCACCGGCGCGCCGGTGCGCTGCACCGCGCCGCGGACCTGGGCGCGCGCGGGCTGCTGTGGTGGCTGCGCGAGGACCCGCGCCTGCAGTCGTACGTCGAGGCCCAGCTCGGCGGCCTGCTCGCCGCGCCGGACGGCGAGCGCGCGCTGCGGCTGCTGCGCGAGGAGCTGGAGTGCGGCGGCTCGCCGACGCGGCTGGCGCAGCGCCTGGGCATCAGCAGGCCGGCCGCCCACGGGCGCGTGCAGCGCCTGCGCGAGCGGCTGGGCCGCGACCTGGACGACCCGGAGGAGCGCCTGGCGCTGCACCTGGCGCTGCTGGCGCGCGAACTGCCCGGGAACCTCGCGCCCGTGCCGGGAGTTGCGGGGTCGGTGGGCCTCCCAGGAGTTCCCTGAGGGGTGGGTTGACGCTCGCTGTGCGCGTCCCTACGCTCCGGGTCACCGCTTTCCGGTACCTTTCCGGAACCCTGGCGACGAAGCCGAGGAGAGACATGCGTCCTGCACGCGCCCCCCGCACCACCCGCCGCTTCGGCCGCGCTGCCGCCGTCCTGGTGGCGCTCCCGCTCAGCCTGGCCACGCTCGCCGCCCCCGCCGTCGCGCAGGGCCCCTCGACCGACCGCGCCGCCACCGGCGGCGGCAGCGTCGCCGAGCACCGCCGCCCCGGCCACGGCCACGGCCCCGGCGCCGACACCCTGCGCGGCTCCGCCCCGCGCGACTTCAAGATCGGCACCGCGGTCGCCGGCGGCGGCCACCACGAGGAGCAGGACTACGCGGACCCGTTCGCGTACGACGTGGAGTACCGCGAGGTCATGGCCCGCGAGTTCAGCTCGCTGTCGGCCGAGAACCAGATGAAGTGGGAGTACATCCACCCCAGCCGCGACTTCTACAACTTCTACCCGGCCGACGCGATCGTCCGCTACGCCAAGGAGAACAAGCAGGTCGTGCGCGGGCACACCCTGCTGTGGCACAGCCAGAACCCGCAGTGGCTCATCGACGCCGAGCCCACGCTGAGCGACGCGGAGCTGGAGGGCATCCTCAAGGAGCACATCCAGACGGTCGTCGGCCGCTACAAGGGCCAGATCCAGCAGTGGGACGTCGCCAACGAGATCTTCCTCGAGACCGGCGAGCTGCGCACCGAGGAGAACCTCTGGATCCGCCGCCTGGGCGAGGGCATCATCGCCAAGGCGTTCCGCTGGGCGCACGAGGCCGACCCCGAGGCGAAGCTGTTCTTCAACGACTACGGCGTGGAGAGCATCAACCCCAAGAGCGACGCCTACTACGAGCTCATCAAGGAGCTCAAGGCCCAGGGCGTGCCGGTGGACGGCTTCGCCCCCCAGAGCCACCTGAGCACGGACTACGGCTTCCCGACCGACCTGAAGCAGAACCTGCAGCGCTTCGCGGACCTCGGCCTGGAGACCGCGATCACCGAGCTCGACGTGCGCATCACGTTCGAGGACGGCCAGACGGAGCCGACCCCGGCCCAGGAGGCCCAGCAGGCCGACTACTACCAGCAGGCCCTCGAGGCGTGCCTGGGCGTGAAGACCTGCAAGTCCTTCACCATCTGGGGCTTCACCGACAAGTACTCCTGGGTGCCGGTGTTCTTCGAGGGCCAGGGCTCGGCCACCGTCATGACGGGCGACTACGAGCGCAAGCCCGCCTACTCCGCGCTGCAGGACACCCTGCGCGAGGCGCGCGGCAGCGGCCGCGGCTGGCGCTGAGCGCGCCGTGCTCCGGGCGGCCGCGGACGCGACTACCGTTCGAGGGGTGGCCGCCCCGAGCACGCGTCAGGTGACGATCACCGACATCGCCCGCGAAGCGGGCGTGTCGGTGCCCACCGTCTCCCGCGTCGTCAACGGGCGCGACGACGTGTCCGCGGCGACGCGGGAGAAGGTGGAGGCGCTGCTGCGCCGGCACGGGTACCGCGTGCAGCGCGGCCCGCGGCGCTCGCGGGCCTTCCTGATCGACCTCGTCTTCGACGACCTCGACTCCCCCTGGGCCGTGGAGATCATCCGCGGGGTGGAGGAGGTCGCCCACGCCGCCGGCGCCGGCACGGTCGTCTCGGCCGTGCACGGGCGCAGCTCCTCGGCGCAGGCGTGGCTGCAGAACCTGCACCGGCGCGCCAGCGACGGCGTGCTGCTCGTGACCCCGGACCTGCAGCACGACCTCGGCCCGGCGCTGCGCGACAGCTCCGTGCCGATGGTCGTGGTGGACCCCTCGGGCCTGCCGCCGCTGGACGTGCCCAGCGTCGGGGCGACGAACTGGGCCGGCGGCATGACCGCCACCACGCACCTCGTGGAGCAGGGCCACCGGCGCATCGCGCACGTGGGCGGCCCGTCGCGCCTGCTGTGCAGCCGGGCGCGCCTGGACGGCTACCGCGCCGGGCTGGAGTCCGCCGGCCTGCAGGTGGACCCGGACCTGGTGCGCGAGGGCGACTTCCGCCAGGCGTCGGGGCTGCGCGAGGGCCAGGCGCTGCTGGACCTCGACGACCCGCCGACGGCGGTGTTCGCCGCCAGCGACCAGATGGCCCTGGGCGTGTACGAGGCGGTGCGCCGCCGGGGGCTGCGGGTGCCGGAGGACCTCAGCGTCGTCGGCTTCGACGACCTGGACATGGCCACGTGGGCCTCGCCGCCGCTGACCACGGTGCGCCAGCCGCTGGCGGAGATGGGCGCCACCGCGGCGCGCACCCTGCTGGACCTGGCCGACGGCCGCGAGGTGCCGCACCCGCGGGTGGAGCTGGCCACCGTGCTGGTGGTGCGCTCCTCCACCGCGCCGCCGCGCTCGGAACGCCTCGCCGAGCGCTGAGGCACCTACTCTCAGTGAGCGCACCTATGCTGTGAGTGTGATCGACCGCCGGCGGGAGCACCAGACGCTGCTCGAGGTCACCACCCTGTCGCTGCGGCACGGCCAGGACCTGCGCGCGATCCTGCACGACGCCACCGAGGCCGCCACCGAGGTCACCGGCGCCGCCTACGGCGCGTTCTTCTACCACGACCGCGACGAGCACGGCGAGCGCCTGGACCTGCTGACCGTCGCCGGCGCGGCGGCCGACGCGTTCCCCGCCGACGCCCCCGTGCGCAGCACCCCGCTGTTCGCCCCCACCTTCGAGGGCCGGGCGCCGGTGCGCATCGACGACGTGCTCGCCGACCCCCGCTTCGGCCGCGGCCGCACGGGCGGCGGTGCCCACGGCGCGGGCGGCGGTGCCCACGGCGCGGCGGGCGGCGGGCTGCCGGCCGGGCACGTGCCGGTGCGCAGCTACCTGGCCGTGCCGGTGACCTCCACCGACGGGCGCGTGCTCGGCGCCCTGCTCCTGGGCCACGGCGAGCCCGGCCGCTTCGACGAGGAGGCCGAGGCGGTGGCGGTGGCCGCCGCCCGCGGCGCCGCCATCGCCGTCGACAACGCGCTGCTGCTGGGCGAGCAGCGCGCCGCGCGCCGGCTGGCCGAGGAGCGCGAGGCGGCCGCGGAGAGGGCCGCCGCGCGCACCGCGCTGCTGCAGTCCATCACCGCGCTGCTGTCCACGAGCGCCACCACCGCCGACATCGCCGCCGCCGTGCCGCGCGCCGTCACCGAGGTGACCGGCTGCACCGCCGCCGCCCTGTACCTGACCGACCCGGTGCACCGGGTGCTCGCCGCCCACAGCCACCCCCCGCTGCCGGCCCACCTCGCCGGGCTGGGCGTGGTGCCCCTGCACGCCGACGACCCGGTGGCCGAGGCCGTGCGCACCGGGCGGCCGGTGCTCTTCACCGTCGAGCAGGCGCAGCGCTACGAGAACCTGCGCGGGGTGGACCCCGGCGTGGTGCGCTCCAGCGTCGTCGTGCCGATGCTCGACCGCAGCGGGCGCTCGCTGGGGGCGCTGAACGTCAACTGGGTCGACCCCGAGCCGCACCACGACGAGGTCGAGCTGTTCTCCAGCGTCGCCGCGCAGACCGCGCTGGCGCTGGAGCGCGCGCAGCTCCTCGACGCCGAGCGCGCCGCCCGCGAGGACCTCGCCGCCTCCGTCGGCGCGCTCACCGAGCTCGCGCGCACCCTGCAGCGCGGGCTGCTGCCGCGGCGCCTGCCCTCCCTGGAGCGCGTCTCGGTCGCCGTGCGCTACCAGCCGGCCGTGGTCGGCGCCGAGGTCGGCGGCGACTGGTACGACGCGGTGGCCCTGGACGACGGGGTGGTCTTCGTCATCGGCGACGTGCAGGGCCACAGCACCACGGCGGCCGGGCTCATGGGCCAGCTGCGCACCGCCGTGCGCGCCTACGTCAGCGAGGGGCACGGGCCGGCGGAGGCGCTGGAGCGCACCAACCGCCTGCTCGTGGACCAGGCCGAGGAGCTGTTCGCCACCTGCTGCCTGGTGCGGCTGGAGCAGGGCTCCGGCGCGGTGACGGTCGCCACCGCCGGGCACCCGGCGCCCCTGGTGGCCGACGAGCGCGGCCTGCGGGAGCTGGACGTGGAGCCGGGCCCGCCGCTGGGCGTGGACCCCGAGGCCGTCTTCCCGGCCTCCTCGCACCGCCTGCGCGGGCGCAGCCGCGTGGTGCTCTACACCGACGGCGTGGTCGAGTCGCGCGCGACGCAGCTGGACGCCGGGGAGGAGGCGTTGCGCCGCAGCGTCTCCGAGGGCCTGGCGGCCGACCCGGGGATGGGCTGCGAGGAGCTGGCCGACCGCATCGCCACGAGCATCCCGCACCGCCTGGACGACGACGCGGCCCTGCTGGTGCTGGAGTACCGCGGGCCCGCCGTGCAGCTGGAGGAGGCCGCGCTGCCCCTGACCGCGGACGCGCGCGCGGTGGCGCAGGCGCGGTGGTTCCTGCGCACCGCCCTGACCGCGTGGGGGGCCGGCGACCTGCTCGACGAGGCCGAGCTCGTGCTCAGCGAGCTGGTCACCAACGCCGTGGTGCACACCGAGTCCGCCGCCGCCGTGCAGCTGCGCTACGACCGCGCCGCGCGCCGGCTGACCCTGAGCGTGCAGGACCGCTCCACGCGCCACCCGCGCCAGCGCCACGCCGGCGCCGACGCCCTGGGCGGCCGGGGCCTGGGCATCGTCGAGGCCGTGGCCGACGACTGGGGCGTGTCGGTGGAGGGCGACGGCAAGACGGTCTGGGCCGAGCTGGCCGTCGAGCCCGGGGCGGGGACGGAGCAGCGGGAGCGGGAGGCGTCCCCGTGGACGGTCGACGTCGGGTGAGCTGACGCCGGCGGCGCCGCGCCGTGCGATGCTTGGGTCCTCAAGCTCCCGCGCGACGCCGGAGGTAGCCGTGCCCCACCTCAGCGCTGAAGAACGAGCCGTCCTGGAGCACCTGCGGGCCTGGTACCGCACCCACCGCGGTGCGCTGCCCGCCGAGCGGGTGGCCGAGGCCACGGGCCTGAGCACCGACGCGGTGTGCGACGCCGCCGGGGTGCTGGCGGTGGCCGCCGGGGTGCGCACCTACCACGGGTCGCGCCAGCGCCCCGCCCGGCGCGGGACGGACACCCCCGCGGCCGGCCCGGCGGGGGCGTCCTCGGTGCTGTTCCTGGACGCCCCGCAGCCACCGCGGCGGGTCGTGAACCTCACCGCGGGCCCGCTCGAGGCCGGCGCCCGCGGGCTCGGCCGCCGCTGAGCGGCCGGGCCCGCCGGGCGCCGGGTCGCCTCAGCGGGGGACCTGCAGCACGAACAGGCTCCAGGACGCCGGCGGCAGCTGCGCGCGCAGCGTCGTGCCGTCGATGGTGGCGTCCTCGTGCGGGCGGGGGGTGACGCGGTCGGGTGCGTCCGCGGTGTTCACCGCGAACAGGTCGTCGCCGCCGATCAGGTGCGTCTGCGCCAGCGACACCTCGCCGAAGCCGCGCAGGTCCGTCGAGAACGCGATCGGCTCGGTGGGGTGCCGGTTGACGACGAACACCGCCAGCCGGCCCTCGTCGGGGTCGACGGTGGCGACGGCGTCCAGGACGCGCGCCTCGCCGTGCTTCGCGGTGGTCAGGGTGGGCGCGTCGACGCGCAGGTCGAGCACCTGGCCCTGCGCGTGCCGGGCGGTGAGCGCGAAGGGGTGGAAGATCGTCTGGCGCCACGCCGGCCCGCCGGGCTCGCAGCGGATCGCGCTGATCGTGTTGACCAGCTGCGCCTGGCAGGCGGCCGTCACGCGGTCGCTGTGCCGCAGCAGGGTGATGAGCAGCGAGCCCACGACGACGGCGTCCAGCGCCGTGTAGGCGTCCTCGCTCAGCCGGGGGGCGGGGGTCCAGTCCTCCGGCATCCCGCTGCTCTGCAGCTCGCGCACGTACCAGACGTTCCACTCGTCGAACGCGATGTCGATCCTCTTCGACGAGGACAGCTTCGCCCCCACGTGGTCGGCCGTGGCGACGACCTCGCGGATGAAGCGGTCCATGTCGACCGAGGAGGCCAGGAAGCCCGCGACGTCGTCGCCCTCGAGCTGGTAGTAGGCGTGCGCGGAGACGTAGTCCACGACGTCGTACGCGTGCTCCAGGACGGTCGCCTCCCAGGCGCCGAACGTCGGCATCGAGCGTCCCGACGACCCGCACGCGACGAGCTCCAGGTCCGCGTCGAACTGGCGCATCGCGCGGGCCGTCTCGGCCGCGAGGCGCCCGTACTCCTCGGCGGTCTTGTGCCCGAGCTGCCAGGGACCGTCCATCTCGTTGCCCAGGCACCACATGCGCACGCCGTGCGGCTCCTTGGCGCCGTGCTCGATGCGCGCGTCGGACAGCGCGGTGCCCTGCGGGTGGTTGGCGTACTCCAGCAGGTCGATGGCCTCCTGCAGGCCGCGGGTGCCCAGGTTCATCGCCATGATGGGCTCGACGTCGGCCTTGCGCGTCCACTTCACGAACTCGTTCAGCCCGAACGCGTTGCTCTCGATCGTGCGCCAGGCGGGGTCCAGGCGGGTCGGCCGGCTCTCGACCGGGCCGACGCCGTCCTCCCAGCGGTACCCGGAGACGAAGTTGCCGCCCGGGTAGCGCACGGCGGTCACGCCCTGCTCGCGCACCAGCGCCAGCACGTCGGTGCGGAAGCCGTCGTCGTCCGAGGCCGGGTGGTCCGGCTCGAAGATCCCGCCGTACACGCAGCGACCCATGTGCTCGACGAACGACCCGAACACCCGGCGGTTCACCGGTGCCACGACGAACGCGGGGTCGATCGACAGCTTGCCGCTCTGCATCAACTGCTCCTGGGGGTGTGCTGGGCCTGCTCGGCCGGGTGGGGTCGCGACCGCGGGGAGGGTGTCGAGGGGTGGGGCGCCCCGGGCGCCGGCAGCCGCCGGCACCCGGGGACGGGCGGTGCCTAGGCGCCGATCTGGTTCTCCAGGTCGGCCTGCGCCTGGTCGAGGGCGTCCTGGGGCGGCACGTCGTTCTCGAAGATCTCGGTCCAGGTGACGGTGGTGAAGATGTTGTCGACCGCGGGCAGGTTCGGGTTGGTGAACGCGTCGAAGTGGCCGATCTCGTCCTTGACCTCGTTGAGCGTGTCGAACAGGTTGGTCCGGAAGTACTTGTTGAACTTGTTCTCCGGGTTCTTCGTGACCGCCTCGTCCTCCCAGACCGACATGTTGGCCGGGTCGAAGCCGAGGACCTCCCACACCGCGACGTTCGCCTCGGGCGAGAGCTTGGCGAAGGCGAGCCACTCCGCCGCGAAGTCCTTGTTCGGGGAGGAGTCGATGACGGCGGTACCGGTGCCGCCGCCGCCGATCGTGGCGACCTCGCCGCCCTCGAGCACGGGGGCGGGTGCGATCGCGATGGCACCGGCGAGGTCGGGCATGTAGTCGACGAAGCGGGAGGTGTACCAGGCCGGGTACACGATCGCCGCGTAGTCGCCCCGGTTGATGGCGCCGTACGCCTCCTCCGCGTCGGGGCTGCCGCCGGGGATCGTGGAGATCGCACCCGCCTCCTGCATCCGCTTCTCGAGCTCCAGGGCCTGGACGACCTCGGGGCTGTTGACCGCGACACCGCCGTCCTCGTCGAAGAAGTTGCCGCCGTGCTGGGCGACGAGCAGCGGCTCGACCATGTTGACGCCCGTGCTGGCCACGCCGAACGCCTTGCCCGTCGCCCGGTTGTACGCCGTGCCGGCGGCCTGGAAGTCGTCCCACGTCCGGATGGTCGTGTAGTCGATGCCCGCCGCCTCGAGCAGGGCGGCGTTGTAGAAGGTCACGAACGCGCCGACGTGCGTCGTGAAGCCGTAGAGCGAGCCGTCGCGGCTGTACAGGTCCAGCTGCGCCTGGACGATGTCGTCCGCGTACGGCTCCGCGGCCTCGGTGAGGTCCATGAGCGGCGTCCGGCCGTCCTCCGTGACGAAGTTGGAGAACTTGCTGACCTCGATGTCGACCACGTCGGGCAGCCCGGAGCCGGAGTTGGCGGCGAGCTGCAGCTTGTTGTGCATGTCGTCGTAGGGGTACACGGTGACCGACAGCTCGACGGGGCGGTCCGGGTTCTGCTCGTTCCACGCCTCGGCCATCTGCTCGTAGTAGGTGCCGTGCAGCTCGGCGAACACCCACATGTTCAGGGGCACCGCACCACCCTCGGTGGTGGTGCCGGCCTCCTCCGAGTCGCCGCTGCACGCGGGCAGCACGAGCGCGCTCGCGACGCCCGCGGTGGCCAGGGCGGTGAACTTCCTTCTGCCGATCATGGTGTGCCTTTCGTTGCTCGTGCGGAGGTCGGTCAGCCCTTGAGCGCCCCGGCCGTCATGCCCGCGATGAAGAACCGCTGGAAGAGCACGAACAGGACCAGGACGGGCAGCAGGGAGAAGAAGGAACCGATGATGAGCAGCTCGTAGTTGTTGCCGTACGGGGTGAGCAGCGTGTTGAGGCCGATCGGCAGCGTGAACTTCTCCGCCGAGCGCAGCACGAGCAGCGGCCACAGGAAGTTGTTCCAGATGACCATGCCGTTGAGGATGGCCATGGCGGCCAGCGCCGGCTTCGCCACGGGCAGCACGATCTTGAAGAAGATGCCGAACTCGGTGACGCCGTCGACCCGGCCGGCCTCGAGCAGCTCCTTGGGGATGCCCAGGAAGTACTGCCGGAAGAAGAAGATGGTCACCGAGGCCGCGAGGAACGGGAAGACGACCACCGAGTAGGAGTCCGCGAGGCCGACGTCGTTCACCATGACGTACAGCGGCAGCATCATGATCTCGAAGGGCACCGTCATGAGCAGCAGGACGGTGATGAACCAGAAGTTCTTGCCCCTGAAGTCGTACATCGCGAAGCCGTAGGCGACGAACGCGCTGACCAGCAGCGTCCCGGCCACCTGCACCGCGGTCAGGACGACCGAGTTGAGGAACCAGCGGAAGTACAGGCCCGAGTCGGTGAACAGCATCACGTAGTTGTCGAGCGACAGGTCGCTCAGCTCGATGTCCCACGTGAGGCCGTTGCGGATGATCTGGTTGCCGTCCTGGAACGTCCCCACGAAGACCGCCGCCAGCGGCAGGAGCACGATCAGCGCGATGACGACGAGGAAGCCGGTCTGGACGGCCGTGAAGAGGCCCCGCGGCAGCGGCTGCTTCGCGCGGACCGGGCGCCGGCGCACCGCCGGCGGGCCCGGGGGCGCGGGGGCCGGCGGGACGGCCGTGCTCGGCGAGGGGATGCCCGCGCTCATCGCTCCTCCTTCGCGAACGTCCCCGTGAACTTGAGGTACGTCAGGTTGATGGTCATGATCACCACGAGGAGGACGATGCCGACCGCGGAGGCGAAGCCGAGGTCGTTCTCCTCGATGCCCTGGCGGTAGAGGTAGCCGACGACGGTCAGGCCCTGGTTGTTCGGGGAGTTGTTGCCGGCGTACAGCATGAAGCTCTCGAGGAACATCGCCAGGCCGCCGTAGATGCTGATGGTGGTGACGTAGACGAAGGTCGGCTTGAGGTTCGGCAGGGTGATCCTGAAGAACTGCTGCACCCGCCCGGCGCCGTCGATGGACGCGGCCTCGTAGTACTCGTCGGGGATGGACTGCATGCCCGCCAGGAAGTACAGGACGTTGACGCCGGTGTAGCGCCACATCGCCAGGGCCAGCAGCGCGATGAGGCCGCCGGTGTCGGTGCGCAGCCAGCGGACCGGATCGGCGCCGAACAGGCCGACGACCTGGTTGATCAGGCCCGTGCTGGTCTCGGAGAACATGAGCCGGAAGATGATGCCCGCGACGACGACGGACGTCAGCGCCGGCACGAACAGCGACGCCTTGAACAGGTTCTTCACCCGCGCGCTGCCGATCCTGGAGTTGATGACGGCGGCGAGCACCAGCGGCACCGGGATCAGCAGCACCAGGGTGAGCACCATGTAGCGGGCGCTGTTGAACATCGCCTGCCAGAAGATGCGGTCGCGCCAGAGCCGCTCGTAGTTGTCGGCGCCGACGAAGGCGGCCTCGCCGAACACCACCTCCTGCGTGCTCATGACGACGGTGCGCACCAGCGGGAACGCCCAGAACGCGAGGAGGGTCACGACGAACGGTGCGATGAAGAAGTACGGCGCCAGGCGCTGGGAGTAGAGCAGGTCCCTGACCGGGCGCCGCCCGCGCCCGGTGCGCGGTGGCGGCTCGACCCGTTGCAACGTTGCCACTTCGTCTCTCCTGCTCGTCGGCGTGCCGGACGTCACTGCCCCGCTCGACGGCCCGCGTCCTCGCGCGCCGGCGACCGCGTGCGGTCCCTCGGTGGTCTCGCCCCTCCGCGGGCCGGGCACGGGTCCTCGTCCACTATGACGTTACAAACCCGTGACCTGCGTTATTACTACGTCGTAAGGTCGGCGACAGTGTCGACCGGCGTGGACGCGCCTGTCAAGGAGGCTCGGGCGAGGGCGCGAAGCGGGTGCGGCGCGGGTGCGGACCCCGGTGCTGACCCGGGTGCGCGCGGGGTCCGCGATGTACGATGGCGCCGGTTCCGGCCGGCCGGTTCCCGGGGCGCCCCCGGGGCAGCTCAGCCGGGGCGGCACCGGCGCGCAGCCGGGACACGACCACCCGCCGGGGACGCTCCGCGTGGGCGTCGACGGCGCTACGAGAGCGCGGAGCAGCCGTCGTGAGAGTCACCATGCGCGATGTCGCGCTCCTGGCGCGCGTGTCGAACAAGACCGTCTCGAACGTGGTCAACGACCACCCGCACGTGCACCCGGAGACGCGGGCGCGCGTCCAGCGGGCCATCGCCGAACTGGGCTACCGCCCGAACCTGTCCGCGCGCGGCCTGCGCTCGGGCCGGACCGGGGTCATCGGCCTGGCCGTGCCCGAGCTGCGCCAGCCCTACTTCGCCGAGCTGGCGGACGCGGTCATCGCCGCCGCGGAGCGCCGGGGCCTAGGCGTCATCGTGGGCCAGGCGGGCGCCGACCGCGACCACGAGATCGCCGTGCTCGCCAGCGGGCTGCGGCAGACCGACGGGCTGCTCTTCAGCCCCGAGCGGCTGGGGACCGAGGACCGCGGCCTGCTGGACCACGTGCAGTACCCGCTCGTGCTGCTGGGCGAGCGCATCTTCGGGGGCCCGACCGACCACGTGACGATGCACAACGTGGAGGGTGCGCGGGCGGCCGTCGAGCACCTGCTCGCCCTGGGGCGCCGGCGCGTGGCCGTGGTCGGCGCCCACCCCGACGGCCGCACCGGCCAGCTGCGCCCCTCCGACCTGCGGGTGCGCGGCTACCGGGAGGCGCTGGCGGCCGCCGGGCTGCCGCAGGACGGCCGGCTCGAGCGGGCCGTCGCGCCGTGGCACCCGCAGAACGGCGCCGACGCCACGCGCGAGCTGCTCGCGTCGGGGGTGGAGTTCGACGCGGTCCTGGCCCTGAACGACACCCTGGGCATCGGGGTCCTGCGGGCCCTGGGCGAGGCCGGCTGCCGCGTGCCGGACGACGTGGCCGTCATCGGGTTCGACGACATCGCCAACGGCCGCTTCACCCTTCCCTCGCTCTCCAGCGTGGACCCCGGCCGGGAGGAGATCGCCGAGACGGCGGTCGCGATGCTCGTCGAGCGCATCGAGGCCGGCGCCCCGGCACCGCGGGCGCCGCGGCTGCACAAGGCCCCCTTCCGCATCGTGGCCCGCGAGTCCACCGTCGGGGGCGGGCGGGCACCGCGGGGGTGAGCGCAGAGGTGTCCAGGGTCGGCGGTGCCGTGACCGCACCACCGCGCGCGCGCCACCGGGGTGGGAGGATCACGGCATGGTGAGGATGGTCGACGTGGCGCGGGCCGCCGGCGTCTCGACCATGACGGTCTCGAACGTCGTCAACGGGCGGCCGGGCGTGGGCACCGAGACCCGCACGCGCGTCCTGGCCGCCGTCGACGAGCTCGGGTACCAGGTCAACGCCGCCGCCCGCAGCCTGCGCACGGGACGCACCGGCGCGATCGGCCTGGTGCTGCCCGAGCTCGACAGCCCCTACTACGCGCACCTGGCCGACCGGCTGTCCGCCGCCGTGGGGAGCCGCGGCCGGCACCTGCTGGTGGAGCGCACGGGGGGCGTGCGCGAGCGCGAGCTGGAGGCCGTCTCCCCGGGGCGGCTGCGCCGGTACGACGGGGTGATCGCCACCCTGGTGCAGCTGGGTTCGAGGGACCTGAGCAGGCTCCGGTTCGAGACGCCGGTCGTGTTCCTGGGCGAGAGCCCGGTGCCCAGCAGGTTCGACCACGTGGTGATGGACAACGTCGGCGGCAGCCGGCAGGCCACGAGCCACCTGCTGAGCACCCGCTCGCGGCACGTCGCGATCGTCGGGGGGCGGCGCGCGGGCACCGACGACATGGCGTCGCTGCGCACCCTCGGCTACCGCCAGGCGCACGCCGACGCCGGCCTGGACGTCGACGAGGACCTCGTCGTGGAGGTCGGCTGCTGCTCGTGGGCCGACGGCTACCGCGCGGTCACCGCGCTGCACGACGCCGGCCGCGCGTTCGACGCCCTCTTCTGCGTCACCGACGCGCTCGCGACGGGCGCCCTGCGCGCGCTGGCCGACCTCGACCTGCACGTCCCGCGCGACGTGCAGGTCGTCGGGTTCGACAACGGCGAGCAGGCCGCCTTCCTGGTCCCGCGGCTGTCCTCCGTCGAGCCGGGCAACGACGCCATCGCCGAGCTCGTCGTGGACCTGCTCGAGCAGCGCGTCCAGGACCCGGGCGACGCGCGCCCGGGGGTGACGAGCACCGTCACCTCGCGGCTGGTCCTGCGGGAGAGCACGCGCTGACCGGGACCGGCGCGCGCAGCAGCTCCCCGCGCGCCTCGCCGCCGACCGGGTCCACCGGCTGCCCGCGCCGCCACGTCGAGCGCACCGCGCCCACCAGCGCGCGCCCGTCGTAGGGCGTGACCGGGTTGCGGTGCAGCAGGTCCGCCGCGTGCACGGTCCACGCCTCGTCGGGGGCGAACACCACCAGGTCGGCCACGCACCCAGCCGCGAGGCGGCCCCGGTCGCCCAGGCCCACCAGGTCCGCGGTGGCCGTGGACATCCACCCCACCACCGCCGCCAGCGGCACGCCGCGCGAGCGCGCGGCCGTCCACACCACCGGCAGGCCGATCTGCACCGAGGCGATGCCGCCCCACGCGGTGCCGAAGTCGCCGGTGTCCAGGTGCTTGAGGTCCGCGGTGCACGGGGAGTGGTCGGAGACCACGCAGTCGACGGTGCCGTCGCGCAGCGCCTCCCACAGCGCGTCCTGCTCGGCGCGCCCGCGGATCGGCGGGCAGCACTTGAACGGGGTGGCGCCGTCGGGCACCTGCTCGGCGTCCAGGGCCAGGTAGTGCGGGCACGTCTCGGCGGTCAGCCGCGCGCCGGCGGACCGGGCGGCGGCGACCTCGGCCACGCCGGCCGCGGAGGACAGGTGCACCACGTGCGCGCGCGCGCCGGTGCGCAGCGCGGCGCGCGCCACCGCCCGCACCGCGGCCGCCTCCGCCGCCGGCGGGCGGGAGGCGACGAAGTCGGCGAAGACGGGCCCGCCCGCGCCGGCCGCGGCGGCGATCGCCTCGGCGTCCTCGGCGTGCACGAGCAGCAGCCCGTCCACGGCGGCCAGGCGGGCCATCGCCGCCTCCAGGCCGGCGGCGTCCAGCGGCGGGAACTCCGGCACCCCCGAGTCGAGCAGGAAGCACTTGGCGCCGAACGCCCCGGCCCGCAGCAGCGGCACCAGGTCCTCGAGGTTGCCCGGCACCGCCCCGCCCCAGAACCCCACGTCCACGGCGCACTGCCCGGCCGCGGCGGCGCGCTTGACCTCCAGCGCCGCCGGGTCGAGGGTCGCCGGGACGCTGTTGAGCGGCATGTCCAGGATCGTGGTCACCCCGCCCGCGGCGGCCGCGCGGGTGGCCGAGGCGAAACCCTCCCACTGCGTGCGCCCGGGCTCGTTGACGTGCACGTGCGTGTCCACCAGGCCCGGCAGCAGCACCTCGTCGTCGGCCAGGACCACCTCGCGCCGCGCGTCCCAGGGCGCGTCGCGCGCGGCCACGGCCGCGATGCGCCCGTCGAGCACCCCCACCGACACCGCGCGCTCGCGGCCGTCCACGACGGCCCGCCCGGCGCGCACCACCAGGTCCACCGCCGGCAGGTCCACCGCCGGCAGGTCCACCGCCGGCACGTCCACCGCCGGGCCGGGGCCCTCCTGCCGCGCACCGTCCACCGGGACCGCTCCGCTCACGCGTCCTCCCCCCTGCTCGTCGTCCTGCTCGTCGTCGCGCTCGTCGTCGCGCTCGTCGTCGTGCTCGTCGTCGCGCTCGTGCTCGTGCGCCGCCGGGGGCGGCGCGGCGGGACCACCGACCCGCGCGGGGCGCAGGGCCGCGCGCGCACCCGCCGCGCGAGCGCGTCCTGGTGCGCGGCGGCCGCCTGGAGCAGCGCGGCGGCGTCGCGCGCGGCGAAGGCGGCCAGCATCGCGCCGTGCTCGGCGTGCAGGTGGGCGGCCTCGGCCGCCCCGAGGTCGCCCATCGGGCGGTACGGGTCGGTGAGGTCCCAGACGCGGTCGAACACCGCCAGCAGCCGCGGCATCCCCGCCGGGCGGGTCAGGGCGGTGTGGAAGGCGCGCGAGGCGCGGTGGTAGCCGCGTTCGTCGCCCTCGGCCGCGGCGCGGCCCAGCTGCTCGTGGGCCAGCGCCGCGGCCGCGACGTCCTCCCCGCCGCCGCGCTCGACCGCCACCGCCAGCGCGGCCAGCTCCAGCGCCCCGCGCACGCCGAACAGCTCGGCCAGCTCGCCGTCGGCCAGCTGCGTGACCGTGTAGCCGCGCCGGGGGCGGTGCTCGACCAGCCCCTCCCCCACGAGCGTCATGAGGGCCTCGCGCACGGGGATGCGGCTGACGTCGTGCTCGGCGGCCAGGGCGTCGACGTCCAGCGCCGAGCCGGGCGGCACCGCGCCCTCGACGATGTCGCGGCGGATCGCGTCGAGCACCGGGCGCGCGCCGGCGCCGTCTCCCGCTCCGGACCGCTCCACCGCCGCCCCCTCCCCCTCACCCGGGCGCGGGGCGCAGGGGCCAGCCCAGCACCCGCCCGGGTTCGGGCGGAGCGTAGCTGCGCACCTTCGAGGTGCCCAGCCCCAGGGCCACCAGCGACTCGGCCAGGCGCACCGCGGCGGCCACGCCGTCCACGACGGGCACCGGCAGCGCCGCGGCGACGGCCGCGTGGACCCCGGCCATCCCGGCGCAGCCGAGGACGACCACCTCGGCGCCGTCCTCGTCCACGCAGCGCTGGGCCTGCTGCGCGAACGCCTTCGCCGTCAGCTCCGGGTCCGCCTCCAGCTCCAGCACCGGAAGGTCCACGCTGCGCACCCCCGAGCAGCGCCGCTCCAGCCCCGCCAGCAGGAGCCGGTCGCGGATGGCGGGCGCGGTGCGGTCCAGGGAGGTGACGACGCCGTAGGTGCGCCCGAGCAGGCAGGCGGTGTGCGCGGCGGCCTCCGTGATGTCGACGACCGGGACCTCCAGCACGTCCTGCAGGGCCTCGCGGCCGGTCTCGCCGAAACCGGCGTGCACCACCGCGTCGAAGGGCCCCTCGTAGGTGGTGACGCGGTCGAGCACCCCCACCGCCGACAGGTGGCTCTCGACGTTGGACTGCACCGACGCCGGGCCGAACCGCGGGGTCAGGGCGACCACCTCGGTGCCCGGCGAGGCGGCCGCGACCGCGCTGCGCCGGATCACCTCGGTGACGGCCTCGGTGGTGTTGACGTTGACCACCAGGACCGTGGGGCCGCGAGAGCCCGTGCGGCTCACCGGCGCTCCGGCGCCGGCGCGGGCACGGGGATGGAGTTGCGCAGCGCCAGGTAGCCGGCGAACGCCACGCCCGCGCCGATGAACCAGCTGAAGGACGCGGCGGTGGGGCTGCCGCTGAACACGACGGCCATCGCCACGACGGCGCCGGCCGCGGTCACGCCCACGGCCACCGGGTTCCAGCCCTTGACGTAGTGGTAGGTGCCCGCCGGGTCCATCGTGTACAGGTCGTCGACGACGACGACGCGCTTCTTCACCAGGTAGTGGTCGGCGATGAGGACGCCGTAGAGCGGGCCGATGAACGCGCCCAGGGTGTCCAGCGTGTAGTGGATGGTCTCCGGGGAGCCGTACAGGTTCCACGGGGTGATGAGGACCGAGCCGACCGCGGCGATCATCCCGCCCGCCCGCCAGCTGATGCGCTGCGGGGCGACGTGGGAGAAGTCGAACGCCGGTGAGACGAAGTTCGCGACGATGTTGATGCCGATGGTGGCGATGATGAACGTCAGGCAGCCGAGCACGGCGGCGGTGACGCTGTCGATGCGGTACACGGTCTCCACCGGGTCGGTGATGAGCTCGCCGTACACCGGCACGGTGGCCGAGGCGGTGACCACGCACAGCACCGCGAACACCAGGAAGTTCACCGGCAGGCCCAGGAAGTTGCCCTTCCTCACCGCGCCCATGGTGCGCCCGTAGCGGGCGAAGTCGCCGTAGTTGAGCATCGGGCCGGAGAAGTACGAGACGACCAGGGCGATCGCGCTCACCATCACGCCGACCGCCGCCAGGCCGGTGTGCTCGATGCCGCCGAGGTTCAGCGAGACGTTCGAGAACCCGGCGCGGGTCACCAGGTAGCCGGCGAGGGCGAACATCACCACGTACACCGCCGGGCCGCAGAAGTCGATGAAGCGGCGGATGGCCTCCATGCCGCGCCAGAACACCAGCGCCTGCAGCAGCCACATCGTGCCGTAGGCCGCCCACCCCAGGGTGCTCAGGCCCGCGAACCCGTGCTGGTCGACGTCGGCGTACGGCGCCCACGACGGCGAGAGCTTCAGCGCCAGCAGCACCAGGGCTTTGGAGGCCAGGTAGGTCTGGATGCCGTACCAGGCGACGGCGATGAGGCCGCGGATGACGGCCGGCACGTTCGCGCCGAGCACGCCGAACGCGCTGCGCGCCGCCACCGGGTACGGCACCCCGGTGACCTGGCTGGGCCGGGCGACCAGGTTGCACAGGAAGTACACGATGACGATGCCCACCACGAGGGCGGTGAGCACCTGCCAGGCGGCCAGGCCCAGGGCGAACAGGCTGCCGGCGGTGACGTACCCGCCGACGCTGTGCACGTCGGACATCCAGAACGCGAAGAAGTTGTACGACGTCCAGCGCTTCTCGCGCAGCGGCGCCAGGTCGGGGTTCGTCAGGCGCGGGTGGTACCCGGGCTTGACCAGGCCGTCACCGGCCAGGTGGTGCCCGGGCGCGGCCGCGACGTCCGCCGCGGCACGTGTCACGTCTGTCATGGCTGCTCCAGCGGGTGCGGTCGGAGGGGCCCGGCACCGCCGCAGGTGCTGCGGCGGGCGCGGTGCGCTCCACGCTAGGGACGCCAGGTTTCCGCCACGTAACCGTGCGGATATATCCGCGCCGGGTGCGCGCCGGGTGCGCGTCGGCTGCGCGTCGGGTGCGCGTCGCCCGCGAGCGGGCCACCATGGGGGCGTGCGCATCACCCGCTACGGCCACAGCTGCCTGCTCGTCGAGACCGCCCGCGCGCGCGTCCTGCTGGACCCCGGCGCCTTCAGCAGCGGGTGGGAGGAGCTGACCGGCCTCGACGCCGTGCTGCTGACCCACCAGCACCCCGACCACGTCGACGTCGAGAAGCTGCCGCAGCTGCTCGAGTCCGACGACGGCGCCGCCCTGCACGCCGAGCCGGAGACGGCCGCGTCGCTGCGCGGGGCGGGCATCGAGGCGGTCGCGCTGCGCGCCGGCTCGTCGCTGGTGCTCGGCGACCTGACGGTGGAGGCCGTCGGCGGCGAGCACGCCCTCATCCACCCCGACGTGCCGCGCGTCGGCAACGTCGGGCTGCTGCTGCGCGCCGAGGGCGAGCCCACCGTGTTCCACCCGGGCGACAGCTACGCGACGGTCCCGGCCGGGGTGGACGTGCTCGCGCTGCCGCTGAGCGCCCCGTGGGCGGCGAGCAGGGAGATGGTCGACTTCGTGCGGGCGGTGCGCCCGGCCACGGGCTTCGCCATCCACGACGCGCTGCTGACCGACGCCGGCCGCGGGCTCTACGCGGGCCAGGCCGAGGACCTCGGCGGCCTGGCGCTGCGCCCCCTCGAGCACGGCGTCCCCGCGGACTTCTGACGCCCCCGGCGGGGGGGGGGGGGGGGGGGGGGGGGGGGGGGGGGGGGGGGGGGGGGGGGGGGGGGGGGGGGGGGGGGGGGGGGGGGGGGGGGGGGGGGGGGCGGGGGGG
>NZ_JBJLRD010000048.1:0-34387 GCF_050871305.1 Kineococcus gypseus
CGGTGGCCTGGTCGTCACCACGCACCGCGGGCTGGAGGCCCTCACCAGGGCGGGCGTCGACGCCGCGACGCTGAACCGCATCGCCGACGCCGCGATCGACGGCATCGCCCTCGACCCCTCGCGCGCGCGGGCCGCGCGCGGTGGTCAGGAACGGTCCGGGGCTCCGCCCGCGTAGCTCCAGGCCGGCTTCCCCCCGGCCGCGGTCGAGGTGACCTCCGGGCCGACGAGCAGGAACCGGGCCTCCCCCTCCGCCCTGGGGCGGTGCTCCACGCCGCGCGGGACGACCAGCAGGTCGCCCGGGCTCAGCACGACGTCGCCGTCGCGCAGCTGGACGGTGAGTTCGCCGGACAGGAGCAGGAACGTCTCGTCCTGGTCGTCGTGGCTGTGCCACTCCGTCGACCCCGTCCCCCTGGCCACCTTGAACAGGTCGCCGTTGGCCGAGGCCAGGACCCGCTGGGACCAGAACTCCGTCAACCCCGCGGCCTCCTCGGCCGGGGTGATCTTCTGCAGCACGCGCTGTTCGCCTCCGTCGGTCGTGTCGACCCCGTCGCGTCGACCCGTCGTGTCGACCTCGTCGTGTCGATCCGTCGCGCGGGGCCGGGAACGATGGTCCGCGGTGGGTGCTCGCCCGGGAAGTGGTAGGAATGCCACGTGTCGCAAGGATCGTGGCGATCGGAGGCACCCGGCGCGCACCGCGTCGCCATGATCGTCGACGCCGGCTCCAACCCCTTCGAGGTGGGGTGCGCCTGCGAGGTGTTCGGCGCGCCCGTGCGTCCGGGCATCGGCCGGGCCCTGTACGACTTCCGGGTGGTGGCCCCTCGCCGGGGCGTGCGGATGCGCGACGGCCTCTTCACGATCCAGGCGGCCGGGACGCTGACCGACCTCGAGCAGGCGCAGACGGTGATCGTGCCGAACCGGCCGCACCACGACGACCCGACGCGTCCGCGTGTCCTCGACGCGATCCGGCGCGCGCACCGGCGCGGCACCCGGCTGGTGGGGCTGTGCACCGGTGCCTTCACCCTGGCCGAGGCCGGCGTCCTGGACGGGCGCCGCGCGGCGGTGCACTGGGACCTCGCGGGCACCTTCGCCCAGCGCTACCCGGGGGTCCGGGTCGAGCCGGACGTCCTCTTCGTCGACGACGGGGACGTGCTCACCTCCGCCGGCAGCGCCGCGGCCCTGGACCTGGCGCTGCACGTGGTGCGCAGCGACCACGGCGCGGAGGTGGCCAACCAGGTCAGCCGGCACCTCGTCTTCGCCGCCTTCCGCGACGGCGGCCAGCGCCAGTTCGTGCCACGGCCGGTCCCCGCCCACGTGGACCGCTCGCTGGCGCCGGTGCTGGCCTGGGCGGGGGAGGCGCTCGACCGGCCCCTGACCGTGGCGGACCTGGCCGGGCGCGCGGGGACGAGCGTGAGCTCGCTGCACCGCCGCTTCCGCCAGGAGGTGGGCACGACCCCTCTGGCGTGGCTGACGGCTCAGCGCGTCGCGCTGGCGTGCCGGTTGCTCGAGCGCGACGACACCTCGATCGACGTGGTGGCGCGGCGGGCGGGACTGGGGTCGGCGGCCAACCTGCGCAGCGTGCTGAAGAGGCAGGTGGGGCTGAGCCCGTCGGACTACCGCAAGCGGTTCTCCGCGAGTTCGGGACCGGTGGGGTGACGGGACGCGCCCGGCGACCCGCACGTGCTCGGCTCCCGGGAGCGGCGCGGTGCTGCGGCGGTGGCCGGGACCGGGAGGGGCGTCGACGGGCGGCGGGTGCGTCGAGGTGCTTCGCTGGACGAAGCGCGATCACCAGCCGGCACCACCCACGACGACGTCGGAGGACCCATGGCCGCCTCTCGGGAGCACGGGCGCGCACCGGCGCGCGGGGACGCCGGCACCACCGCCGACGCGGGCGGCGGCCTGACCGGCGCCGTGGTGGTCGTCGCGCTGGTCTCGGCGGTCTCCGGCCTGCTGTACGGCTACGACACCGGCATCATCTCCGGCGCGCTGCTGCAGATCAGCGACGAGTTCGGCATCGGCAACGGCTGGGAGCAGGTCATCGCGGCCTCGATCCTCGCCGGCGCCGTGATCGGGGCGCTGGTGTGCAGCCGGCTCGGGGAGCGGCGCGGCCGCCGGGGCACGCTGCTCATCGTCGCGGTGGTGTTCGTCGTCGGCAGCACCGCCGCCGCGCTGGCGCCGGACCCGGTCACGCTCTCGCTGGCGCGCCTGGTGCTCGGCTTCGCCGTGGGCGGCGCGACGCAGACCGCCCCCGTGTACGTCGCCGAGCTGGCCCCGACGAGGTACCGCGGCCGGCTGGTGCTGTGCTTCCAGATCGCCATCGGCGTCGGCATCCTCACCGCCACCCTCGTCGGCGCCAGCGAGCTGGTGGACTGGCGCGTCGCGATCGGCGCGGCCGCCGTGCCCGCGGCGGTCATGCTCGTGCTCATGCTGCGCCTGCCGGAGAGCCCGCGCTGGCTCACCGGGGCCGGGCGCACCGACGACGCGCGCCGGTCCCTGGAGCGGGTGCGCCCGCGCGGTGCGGACGTCTCCGGCGAGCTGGAGGAGATCGGCGACCTGGTGCGCGCCGAGGGCGAGGCCAGCACGAGGGGCTGGCGGGGCCTGCGCGAGGCGTGGGTGCGCCCGGCGCTGGTCGTCGGGTGCGGGCTGGCGGTCTTCACCCAGCTCTCCGGCATCGAGATGATCGTCTACTACTCGCCGACGATCCTCACCGACAACGGCTTCTCCGACGGCGCGGCGCTGCGCGTCTCCGTCGCCCTGGGCGCCACCTACCTGCTCACCCAGCTCATCGGCCTGGCGATCATCGACCGCGTGGGCCGGCGCCGCCTGACGCTGCTGACCCTGCCGGGCGCCGCCCTGGCGCTCGTCGTGCTCGGCACGTTCTTCGTCACCGGCAACGACGGCCCCGAGCAGGTGCCCTACATCGTCGCCACGCTGGTGGCGTTCATGGCCTTCACCGCCGGCGGCATCCAGCTCATGGGCTGGCTGACCGGTTCGGAGATCTACCCGCTGGCCACCCGCGCGGCCGGCGCGGCCGCGCAGTCGGCCTCGCTGTGGGGCACCAACCTGCTCATCACCCTGACGCTGCTGAGCACCATCGACACCATCGGCACCGGGCAGACCTTCTGGCTGTACGCCGCCTTCAACGTCCTCGCCTTCGTCTTCCTCTTCCGCAAGATGCCCGAGCTGACCGGGCGCAGCCTGGAGCAGATCGAGTCCCGGCTCTCGCAGGGCCGCTTCCGCCCCGCCGACTTCGCCCACCCCGAGCGCGAGAGCGCCGCCGCCCGCTGACGGGCGCGCCAGGGCGGGGGGTCAGCGGCGCCGCTCCTCGCGCAGCGGGCGCACCGCCGCCGGCACCGCCTCGCCGACCACCTCGGGGAACTCGCACGTGAAGCTGCCCCGGTAGCCCACCAGCGGGCCGAAGCGCCGGTTGCCCACCCGCACGTCGATCGTGTACCTGCCCCGCGCGTCGTCGAACCCCTCGGTCAGCACGGCGGTGCCCGACAGCGCCATCGGGAAGCGGAACCCCACCGGTCCCTCGTAGAAGCGCTGCGCACCGGAGACGATGCGCAGGCTGCCGTCCGGCAGCACGGACGGGCGCAGGTCCACCGCCAGGTGCTGGTGGGTGCCCAGGTAGTCCAGGACGCGCCCGGGCCCGTCGGCCACCAGGGTCGCGTCGAAGCGGCGCCGCCTGCCCGGGGCGATCTCGAACGTGCGCACGACGGTGACGGTCTCGCGGCCCAGCGAGTCCACGTAGGCGTAGTTCTCCACGCTGAACGGCACGTCCGTGCCGGAGTCGGGCACCAGGATGTTGCGCCACGCCCCCAGGTGCAGGAACGGCAGCGTCCACGACGGCCCGTGCCAGACGCGGTCCATCACCCCGCGCCCGACGCAGGAGTACCCCGCGGCGGTGGAGACCCCGAAGCGCCGGCGCAGCATCGGGTGCAGGCGCTCGGCGTCCCGTCCCAGCGCGCCGAGCACCACGCTGCCGGCCGCGTCCGGCACCGCGGCGCTCACGCCGCCCGCCCGGCGGGGGCGGGCAAGGCGGCCAGCCGCTCCGGTGCCGTGGCCGAGGCCCGGTCGGGCGCCCGGCGCAGGCAGCGGCGCGCCGACGGGGTGCCGGGCGCCACCGGCACCGCCACCGCCGCGAGCGCCGCGGCCAGGGCCGCGGCGAGCAGCGCGGGCCGGGCGGTGCGCCGCCGGCCCAGCGCCACCGCGGCGGCCACCCCCAGGCAGGCCGAGCGGGCGGCCACGTCGAGCAGCGCCCGGTCGCGCGCGCGGGCCGGGTCCACGCCGTCCTCGGCCCACAGGCGCAGCCGGTCGAAGCTCCACGCGGTGGCCCACCCGACCGCCGGGCGCACCAGCAGCGGGTCCAGCAGCGCGCCCGCGCGCCCCCAGCCGGGGGCGTAGTCGTAGCCGGTGAGGAAGCGCACACCCTGCGCGGTGGGCACGTAGCGCCAGTACCCCGAGCCCTCCCCCAGCGGCGACAGCCGCCCGTGCGGGCGGAAGCGCAGCGCCGAGGTGCCGCGGCCGGCGGCGTCGCGCCGCTCCCCCACCGACACCCCGGTGCCGGTCACGGTCAGCAGCGCGGCGCGCGGGTGCGGCAGGGACAGGGAGTGGGTGAAGCGCTGGTGGCCGTCCGCGTCGCGCGCGGTGGGCTCGATCGCGGAGAAGCGCAGGTCCCAGCGCGGGTGCAGCCGCGGCGCCTGCGTCAGGTGCCACAACCGGTCCGCGTCGCAGCGCACCAGCGTCTCGACGTACAGCGGCCGCGCCACCCCGCCGACGCTAGCGGACCGGTGCACCCGCCCGGGTGGGGACGGTGCGGTGCACCCACCCGCCGCGGCGGTGGCGCGGCGGCCCGGTGGGACCCGCGCGCGACGGGGAGGCAGCGGGACGCCGTCGGCCCGCTGCCTCCCCGCCCCCGGCCGCCCTTCCCCGCGGCCGGGACCTCCCCGTCCCGGCGCTCAGGCCGGGGCGGCGAGGGGTCCGGTGCTGCGCGCGTGCAGCTCGCGCAGGTCCAGCACGCGGCCGGCGGCGTCCTCGGCGGCGTCGGTGTCGCCGCGCTCCTCGGCGGCGCGCTGCTCGGCCAGGGCGAGCTCGACCTGGGCGGTGAGCTCGGCGGTGAAGGTGTCCACGGTGCCTCCTCGGGGGGTGGGGCGCGGGCTGGAGCGGAGCTGGAGCAGGAACTCGTGCGGGTGGGGGTGGTGCGGTCAGCGCCCGGCGGGCTCGACGTCGAACAGCGGGGCCAGCCCGGTGCGGTGCAGGACCTCCACGGCGCCGCGCGACGGGCCGCGCAGCACCACCCGCCCGCCGCGCGCCCGGCAGCGGCGCTTGGCCCGCAGGAGCAGCGCCACGACCGCCGAGGACAGGTGGTCGACGCCGGAGACGTCGACCACGAGGGTGGAGCAGCCGCCGTCGAGCGCCTCGCCCAGCTCGCGGCGCAGGGCGCCGACCCCCCGCCCGGGCGCCTGCGCCGCGTCGTCGTCGAGGACGAGGACGGTGGTGCCGTCCTCGGGGCGGTCCCCGGCGCCCGCGCCGGTGGCCCCGGCCCGGTCGAGCACGCGCAGCGCGGCCACGTCCACCCTCCCCGTCGGTCCCGCGCCGGGTGCGGCGCGGGGCGTTGGCCGCCCCGGCCCTCCGGCGGCGGGGCGTGGCGCCAGCCTGCCGGGCGCGTGTTGCGGTTCGCCGCTCGTCCCCTTTGCGATCGTGTGACGATCACCGCTGCGCCGTCCCGGGCGGTCCCGGCCGCGCGCGCCGCGCTGGCACCATGCCGGGGTGCCCCCGCGCGTGCTCGTGCTCGACGACGACGACGGGATCAGGACGTCGCTGACGCTGGCGCTGGAGGACGAGGGCTACCTCGTCACCGGCTGCGCGGGCGCGGAGGAGGCCCTGGCCGCCGTCGCCGGCGGCCCGCAGCCCGACGTGCTCGTCGTCGACCTCATGCTCGGCGGCATCGACGGGTTCACCTTCATCCGGCGGGTGCGCCCGCTGTGCGACGCCCCCGTCATCGTGCTCTCCGCCCGGCACGGCAAGAGCGACATCGTCGCGGCCCTGGAGGCCGGGGCCGACGACTACGTGACCAAGCCGTTCGACCTGCCGGAGCTGTTCGCGCGGCTGCGCGCGCTGCGCCGGCGCGCGGAGTCCACCGCGCCCGCCGAGGACGCGGTGGTGCTGGACTCGGTGGACGGCCCGCTCGTGCTCGACGCCGCCGCCGGCACCGTGCGCCGCGGCGAGCGCGAGCTGCACCTGACCGTCACGGAGTTCCGGCTGCTGCGCGAGCTGGCCGGGGCGCCCGGGCGGGTGCTGAGCCGGCAGGTGCTGCTCGAGCGCGTGTGGGAGCGCGGCTTCTTCGGCGACGAGCGCATCGTCGACGTGCACGTGCGCCGGCTGCGCACCAAGGTCGAGTCCGACCCGTCCGTGCCGCGGCTGGTGACGACCGTGCGCGGCCTGGGCTACCGGCTGGACCGGCGCTGAGCGCGCGCCCGGCGGTCGCCGCGCTGCGCCGGTGGCGGCCGCGGGGGCTGCGCGCCGGGGTGACGCTGTCCTTCACGCTGGGCGCCACCGGCCTGGCGACGCTGGCGGCGCTCGGCACGCACGCCGTCACGCGCCAGTACCTGCTGGACCAGCGCGAGGAGACCGCCGTGCGCCAGGCCTTCGTCGACGCCTCCTCGGTGCGCGACGGGTTGCGCACCGCCGGGCTGCCGGTGGGCGACGTGCTGGCCGCCGTCTCCCCGCCCGGCGGCTCGGACCTGCTCGTGCGCCGCGGCGGCAACTGGTACTCCAGCTCCCTGGACACCGGCGCCGACGACGTGCCCGCCGGCCTGCGCGGGCAGGTGGCCGCCGGCGGGGTGGCGGTGACGTGGGCGCGGGTGGACGGCCGGCCCGTGCTCGCGGTGGGGGTGCCGCTGCCGGCGGTGGGGGCGGAGTTCTACGAGGTCACCGTCACCGAGGAGCTCGAGCGCACCCTGGCCGCCGTGCGCACCGCGCTGGCCGCGTTCGCGCTGTCCACCGCCGCGGGCGGGGCGGTGCTGGGGGTGTGGGCCTCCGGCCGGGCGGTGGCGCCGCTGCACGCGGTGGCCCGCACCGCCGCGCGCATCGCCGGCGGGGAGCTGGGCACCCGCCTGCCGGTCACCGACGACCCGGACCTGGCCACGATCGTCGGCTCGTTCAACAGCATGGTCGACGCCCTGGAGGAGCAGATCCAGCGCGAGGTGCGCTTCAGCGCCGACGTCAGCCACGAGCTGCGCTCGCCGCTGACCACCCTGGTCACCAGCGTCGGGCTGCTGCAGCGCCGCCGCGAGGAGCTGCCCGAGCGCTCGCAGCGGGCCCTGGACCTCGTCGGCCGCGAGCTGGACCGCTTCGCGCGCACCCTCGACGACCTGCTGGAGCTGGGCCGCCTGGAGTCCGGCCCCGCCGCGCGCGAGCGCACCCTCGTGGACGTCGCCACCCTGGCCCGGCAGGTCCTCGACGCCAGCGGCCGCCCCGCGGTGCCGGTGCGCGCCGGCGGCGGCTCGGACGGGCGCGGTGCGAGCACGGCGGTGCGCGTGGACGCCCGGCAGGTGGGCCGCGCGCTGGTGAACCTCTTCGACAACGCCGACCGGCACGGCGAGGGGTTGCTCGCGGTGGAGGTGCGCCGCACCGGTGACCGGGTGCTGGTGCTCGTCGACGACGCCGGGCCCGGCGTGCCGATCGCGGACCGCCAGCGGGTGTTCGAGCGGTTCGCGCGCGCCGGCTCGCGCGGCTCGCTGCCCGGCGCCGGGCTGGGGCTGAGCCTGGTGGCCGAGAGCGTGCGCGCGCACGGCGGCACGGTGCGCTGCACGGCCTCCCCCGCGGGCGGGGCGCGCTTCGTCGTCGAGCTGCCCGCGGCGGACGCCGCCGACGGCGCGAACGGCGGTGGGCCCGGCGGCGGGCCCGGTGGCGGGCCCGGCGGCACCGGGCACCGGGAGCGCGCGTGAGCGGCGGCGCCCGGGACGGGCGCGCGGGCGCACCGGGGGCGGTGCTGCCGGCGGTACTCGCGGCCGTGCTCGCGGCGGTGCTGCTCGCGGTGGGCGGGTGCGGGACCCCGGCGCACGAGCGGGTGCGCACCATCCCGCCGTCGGAGGTGCCCTACGGGCTGCTGCAGCCGCCGTCGCCGGCGCCCGGCGACGGCACCCGCACGACGGGCACCGCCACCGGGGCGCGGGTGTTCTTCCTGGACACCGAGCAGCTGCTCGTGCCGGTGGCCCTGGGGGCGCCGGCCGGCGCGGCGGACACCCTGCTGCCCGCCACGCCCACCGACCCCGCCACGCCCGCCGACCCCGCCACGCCCGCCACGCCGGGCGGGCCGGAGAGCGTCGAGGACGAGCGCCTGGGGGCGCTGCTGCGCCGGCTGTCGGCGGGGCCCGGCGAGCGCGAGCGCGCCCAGGGCCTGGACAGCGCCCTGGGCACCGAGGCGGTGCTGCGCGTCGCCGGCGTCGTGGACGGCACCGCGCGGGTGGAGGTGAGCGGGCTCGGGGAGAACCTCGCCCCGGACCGGCTGCCGCTGGCGGTGGGGCAGGTGGTGCTGACCGCCACCACCGCCCCCGGCGTGGAGGCGGTGCAGCTGCTGCGCGACGGGGAGGTGCTGGAGGTGCCGCTGCCGGGCGGGGAGCGCACGGCGGCGCCGGTCACCGCCGCGGACTACGCGCCGCTGCTGGCTCCGTGAGCGCGCCGGGCACCGCGCGGGCGGGTCAGCGCAGGTGGCCCTCGGAGACGTCGCGCAGGTGGCCCTTCGAGGCGTCGCGCAGGTGACCGGCGTCCACGACGGGCTTCGCGGCGGCCTTCGCGGGGGTCGTCGCGGGGGTCTTGGCGGGGGTCTTGGCGACCACCTTCACGACGGGCTTCGCGGCCGGGGCGGCCGAGGCGGCGGGCGCCAGGGCGGCGGTACCGGCGAGCACGGAGCCGGCGAGGGCGAGGGCGGCGAGGGCGCGGGGCACGGACACGGTGACTCTCCTCCTGACGTGATCGGGACGGAGCGTCACCGACACCTCAGCCTTCGGTGCGCCCGGGAGCACGCTTGAGGGGGCGACCGCCGAACGGGTGACTACCCACCGTCACCGGCTGCGGGTCGGGTCGCGGTGCACCCCCCGGCGTGCCACGCTCGTGGGCACCTCGACGTGGAGGACGGTGAGGGCGACGTGGACGCTCGGGCGCAGGTGGAGCGGGACCTCCTGCAGGTCCTGCACGAGGGACGACCGGTGGGGCCCGTGCGCGGCACGCGCGCGGCCGACCTGGACGGCCGGCGGGTGCTAGCCTGGTGGAGCGGGTTCCGCGACGAGGTGCTCGCCCGGCGCGGCGAGTTCGACGGCGCCGCGGGGTTCGTGGTGGAGACGGTCCTGCAGACCGTGCTGGCCGCCGACGCCGAGGTGGGGGGGCTGCCGCCGGACCCCACGCCGTGCGAGGTGTTCACCGCGGTGGCGCGCGGGGCCTCGCGCACGGAGGGCCCGCTGCAGCCGCTCAACGCGTGGTTCAGCGAGCTGGCCGAGGCCTGCCCCGAGCACCTGGGCACCCACGAGCTCGCGCTGGCCGCCGAGCACGTCGCCCACGCCGGCGCGGACGGCGGCCCGCCGGTGCTGCAGGCGATGGCCCCGGCGGCGCGGGCCCTGGCCGGTGCCGAGGCGGCCGGCGTGCCGGCGATCACCGCCCTGACGGCCGCCTACCGCGCGGCCGCCGACGGCGCGCGCAGCACCGCCCGCGACGGCGTGGTGGACCCGGTGGCGCTGACGGTGGCCTGGTTCTTCGAGCGCGGCACGGTCGTCTGAGGCCGGCCGCCCCGCCGGTCGCGCCCGGCGGCGGTGCCCGGGAGGCCGCTCAGCGGCCGGTGGGCAGCGCCCGCCCGAGCACGGTGCGCAGCATCGCGCCGCGCGGGGAAGTGGCCATCAGGCGCAGGTCGTCGGCGGGACCGGTGGCGCCGTCGAGGAAGCCCAGCGCGCGCTGGACCGGGTTGCGCTCGAACATCCTCGTGAAGAACTCCGCGCCCTCCACGCGCCCGCCGGCCAGCGCCTCCAGCAGCAGCGAGTCCATGAGCAGGTGGCGGCGCCGGTGCGGCGGGGGCAGCACCAGCGCCGCGCCCGCCCGCGCCCGCTCGGCCAGCACGTCCGCCTGGCGCTGCAGGGCGCTGAACGCGTAGCCCGTCGAGGGGCGCACCGAGCCCGCCGCCGCGCCCCAGCGCAGCACCCCGGGCACGCCCGAGGGCGGGAAGCGCGCGTCCGTCATGGGGATGACGCCGTGCTCGGTGCCCAGCACCTCCACCTCGCCGGTGCCGCTGCGGTGCAGGTACGCGCGCAGCAGCTCCTCGTAGCGCTCGGCGCCCAGCACCTCGCCGGAGAACTCCGTGTACTCCACCAGCGCCTCGTGCGCGGAGGTCGGCAGCACGTACCCGAACGCGACCCCGCCGGCCGGCTGCGGCAGGCGGAAGTCCATGAGCGTGACGGTGGAGGCGTCGAACACCGGGCGCGCCGCGCGCACCCGCCAGCCCAGGAAGTGCTGCAGCAGCAGGGTGCGGCCCGTGCGCGGCACCGGCACGGGCCGGGTGTCCACCACCGTCCAGCCGGGCGCGCGCAGGTCCGCGGCGTCCTCGACGACGGCCTCCTCCACCGCGACACCGGCGCCGGCCAGGCGCTCGCGCACCGCCGCGTCCAGGTCGCCCGAGCGCAGCATCCGGTACCGCCAGCCGCCCAGGTGCGCCACCACGTCCGCGCCGCGCCGCGGCACCACGCGCACGCGCGGCCAGGACGCGGCGACCAGGTGCCCGAAGGGGCCGGGGCCGTCCGCGCCCCACGTGCACCAGGTGCGCGGCTGCGTGCGCCGGCCCGAGGCGCCGGGCGCCTCCACCACCCGCAGCGGCACGCCCGAGCCGGCCAGCCGCCACGCCAGGCTCGCGCCCGCCGCGCCCAGGCCGACCACGACGACGCCGTTGACCGGTGGTGCGCTCACCGCCCTAGGGTCGCAGCGCCCGTCCCCGCCCGCCCCAGGAGGCACCCGTGAAGCTCGTCACCGGTTTCCGCGACTTCGTCCTGCGGGGCAACGTCATCGACCTCGCGGTGGCCGTCGTCATCGGTGCGGCGTTCACCGGGGTGGTCACCTCGCTCGTCGACAACCTCGTCAACCCGCTCATCGCCGCGGTCGGCGGCGCGCCGGACCTGGACGGGCTGTGGCCCGTGACGCTGCGCGAGGTCGACGGCCAGCCCGTGCAGGTCCAGCTCGGCTCGATCCTCGGCGACGTCCTGAACCTCGTCCTCGTCGCCGCCGTCGTGTACTTCCTCATCGTCACGCCGGTCAACCGGCTGCTGGCGCTGCGCAAGGAGCAGCAGGCCCCCGCACCGGCCGCCCCCAGCGAGGACGTGCGCCTGCTCACGGAGATCCGCGACCTGCTCGCGCAGCAGCGCGACGCCGGTGCGGCGGGCGGCCCGGCGGGTCCGGGGGCCTAGCGCCCGGAGGGGCTCTCCGGGCCCTCGTCGCCGGCGACGGCCTGCTCGGCGTCGCGCGCGTCGATGAGCACCCCCTCCAGCGGGTTGCCCGCGCCGGTGCCGTCGGCGGCGTCCTCGGTGACGCCCAGCGGGTCGTCGGCGCTGCGCGGCGGGGACGGCTGCGGACCGGGGTTCGGCGTGCTCGCGTCCAGCTGCTCGTCGGTCGGCTCGTTCGGCGTGCTCACGCCCCCACCCTGACCGCCCGCCCGCACCCCCGCCACCCGAGCCCCGCCGCGCGGGGCTCACCCGCCGCGGGCCCCGCGCAGCTCCAGCACGCGCACGCCGCGCAGGCGGTTCAGGGCGGCGGCCACCTCGTGCGGGCGCGGCACCGCCACGTCGGCGCTCGCCCCGCCGGTCCAGCGCTGCACCGGGCCCTCCAGGTCCGCGGCCAGCAGCTCCAGCGCCTCGGCCAGCGTGCGGCGCCCGTCCAGCAGCCCGGCGGCGGCCAGGTGGTCCAGCGCGTACCCGGCGCCGGCGACCTGCGAGGCGTCGGTGAACTGCCGCACCGCCCGCACGTCCACCTCGTGCTCGCCCAGCAGCAGCGCGTCGGTGCCGCGCGCGCCCACCCGGCGCCGCCCGCGCGCGGTGGCGTCCAGCGAGCGCGGGTCGACCACGCGGTGGCGCACCGGCGGGAACCCGCCGGCCTCCACCGCCCGCCCCGAGGGCGTGGCCGCGACCTGCCGGGCGCGCTCGGTGACGTCCTCGCAGCGGAAGTCGCGCATGAGCAGCACCCGGTCGGCGACGTCGAGGAAGTCGCCGGAGGCGCCCACCACGAGCACCGTGGAGACCCCGTGCGCGGCGCGCAGGGGGCGCACCAGGTCCACGAACGGGTTCAGCGGCTCGGCGGCCTTGGCCACCAGCGCCTGCATGCGCGCGTCGCGCACCATGAGGTTCGTCGCGGCGGTGTCCTCGTCCACCAGCAGCAGCCGGCTGCCCGCCTCGACCGCCTCGACGACCGCCGCGGCCTGCGAGGTGGAGCCGGAGGCGTCGGCGGTGCTGAAGTCGTGCGGGTCCAGCCCGCCGGGCAGGCCGGTGACGAACGCGCCGACGTCCACGCGCGCGACCGCGCGGCCGTCCTCGGCGCGCACGGCCGCGGCGTCGGCGACGGTGACGACCAGCTCGCGCCCGTCGCCGGGCACGTGGTCGTGCACGCCCTCGCGCAGCGCCGCCAGCAGGGTGGACTTGCCGTGGAAGCCGCCGCCGACGACGACGGTGACCCCCTCGGGCACGCCCGCGCCCGTGACGCGGCCGCGGTGCGGCAGGTCCACCGCCACCCGCAGCGACGGCGGGGCGGTGAACGGCACCGCGTCCAGCGCCGGGCGCGGGTCCACGCCGCTGCGCCGCGGCAGCACCGAGCCGTCGGCCACGAACGCCACCAGCCCCAGCTCCGGCAGGCGCGCGCGCAGCACGGAGGCGTCCTCCACCGCGTCGACGAAGGCACGCACCTCCCGCGCGTCCAGCGCCGCGGCCAGCAGCGCCGAGCGCACCAGCTGCGGCAGCAGCCCGGTCAGCTCGCGCGCGGCGGTGCGCCCGTCGACGCGCCGGCGCGGGCCGGGCAGGTGGTGGCTCAGGCGCAGCACGAGCGAGCCGTCGGCGCCCACCTCGCAGGAGCTGCGCTGCAGCACCTCCTGCCCGCCGGCGTCGACGCGGAAGACCTGCCCGGCCGCCGCGCGGGCCCGGCGGGCCAGGTACCCGGCCAGCGCGCGCCGGCGCGCCGGCACGTGCAGGTCCAGCCCGGTGAAGCCGGCCGCGGCCGCCTCCACGCGCACCTCGCCGCGGGTGGGCGGGGCGAAGGGGTCGGCCTGGGCGCGCACCAGCTCGAACGTCGCGCCGGGCAGCAGCGGCCAGCGCCGGCCGGTCAGGGAGCGGTAGCGCGCGTAGGGGGCGTCGTGCAGGCGGTGCAGCGCCGCGGCGAGGTCGCCGCCCCCCTCGTCGCGGGCCTCGGGCACGGGTCGGGGCACCCGACGACCCTACGAGCGCAGCGCGTCACGGGTGCGCGCCAGGGATGCCCCGAAAGGGGGACAGGACGGGTGTAACACCGCGACGCGGGGGAGCGATGTGGTGGCTGAGTCCGGGGGGACTCGAGTCCGGGGGGACTCGCACCGGGTCCGGGGGGAACCAGGTGGTGCGAGCTGGGCTCGCAGGGGGGAACGCGGTGTCGCGTCCGGTGGCCGGGGGGCCGGCCACCGGGCGCCGCACCAGCTCTCCTGCTCACCGCGCGCAGCGCGGACGACGAGGGCCGGGTCCGGGGGGACCCGGCCCTCTCGTCGTCCCCGGGGCCCCGCGCCGCTCGGCCCGGCCCTCAGCCGGGCAGCTGCCCGTAGGCGCGGCCCACCGGCAGGCGCACCACCCGGCGGCGGTCGCGCACCATCGCCGCGCGGTAGTCGTCCCAGTCCGGGTGCTCCCCGGCCAGCGCCCGGTACAGGTCCACCAGCTCCTCGACGGTGGCGTCGTCCTCGCGCTCGGCCACGGGGGTCAGCTCGGCGTCGCCCTCCACGACCGTCCAGGACCAGAAGTCCGGGGACGTCACGTGCAGCGAGGCGCGCGGGTCGCGCTCGAGGTTGCGCGACTTCGCGCGGTCGGCGGTGATCGACACGCGCACCAGGCGCCGGGCCGGGTCGTAGTGGTGGGTGACGTTGGACAGCTGCGGGCGCCCGTCGCGCTTGAGGGTCACCAGGACGCTCTCGCGCCGCGAGGCGACGAGCTCCAGCAGCGCCCGCTCGCGGTCCGTGACGTCCTCGCCGCCGGCGCTCGCCGTGCTCGGGGTGCTCGGGGTGCTCGCCGTGCTCGGGGTGCTCACGGGGACGACGCTAGGCGGCGCGCGCGCCGGGCACCAGCGCTCAGCGCCCGCGCAGCACGTCCTCCAGCGTGCGCGGCGGGTGGCCGGTCAGGCGCTGCACGACGTCGGTGACGACGTCCAGCTCCCCGGCGGCGACGGCGGCGTAGCTGCTCACCCAGCCGTCCACCTCCCAGCGCGGCGCCCCGAGGCCGGCGCGCGAGGCGTACGCCTCCTCCAGCGTCTCCTCCACGTAGCGGGTCGGCTCGCCGGTGACGCGCTCGATCGCGGCGGCCACCTCCGCCAGGGTCAGGGCCTCGGGCCCGGTGACGTCGTGGGTGCGCCCGGACTGCGACTCGTCCAGCAGCGCGGCCACCGCCACCTCCGCGGCGTCCGCCACCGCCACCGCCCCCACCCGTCCGCGCCCGGCCGGGCCGCGGATCGCGCCGCCGGCGGCGAAGGCGGGCAGCACGTCCAGGTAGAGGGAGTTGCGCAGCACCGTCGCCTCCAGGCCGGACGCGGCCAGCAGCGCCTCGGTGGCGGCGTGGTCGCGCCCGAAGGTGAACGTGCAGCCCGGCGCCGCGCCGACGAAGGACGTGTAGACCACCCGGCGCACGCCGGCCGCCGCGGCGGCCTCCACCGCGGTGCGGTGCTGCGCCACGCGGTCGGCGGCCTCCGAGGCCGACACCAGCAGCAGCACGTCCACGCCGTCCAGGGCGCGCCGCAGCGCCCCGCCGTCGTCGTAGGACGCCACCCGCACGTCGGCGCCGGGCAGGTCGGGGGCGCGGGTGCGCTCGCGCACCACCAGCCGCTGCGGCTGCCCGCCCGCCGCCAGGGCGCGCGCCGCGCGCCCGCCCAGCCGTCCCGTCGCGCCGGTCACCCCGATGAGGCCCACGCACCCAGCGTGGCCGCCGCGCGGCGCGCGGGCACCCCGGGGACGACGGAGGCCCCGGTCGAGATCGACCGGGGCCTCCACCCTGTGCGCGAGGGGGGAGTTGAACCCCCACGCCCTTTCGGGCACACGGACCTGAACCGTGCGCGTCTGCCTATTCCGCCACTCGCGCAGACAGGAAGACCTTAGCAGGTCCACGAGGCCTCCACGGACGCCCCCGCTCCTCGCGGGGGCGGGCGGGACCCGCGCGGCTACGATGCGGGAACGGATCAGCGTGCCGAGGCGGGAGGGGGCAGCGACGTGGGAGTGCTCGACCGGTTCGAGCGCGGCGTCGAGCGCGCCGTCAACGGCGTCTTCGCGCGCGCCTTCCGCAGCGAGGTGCAGCCCGTGGAGGTCGCCAGCGCCCTGCGCCGCGAGCTCGACGACCGCGCCGCCGTCCTCGGGCGCGGCCGCACCCTGGTGCCCAACAGCTTCATCGTCGAGCTCGGCCGCTCCGACCACGACAAGATCGCCTCCTGGCAGGACACGCTCTCCGACGAGCTCGTCGCGGCCGTCACCCAGCACGCCGAGAAGCAGCGCTACTCCTTCGTCGGGCCGGTGCGGGTGGACTTCCACGAGGCCGACGACCTCGAGACCGGCGTCTTCCGCGTGCTCAGCTCCACCGTGAAGGGGCGGGTGGCGCCGGCCACCGGCCGCGCCTCCACGGCGGGGCGGCCGAAGCTGGAGGTCGACGGGCGCGGCTACGTCCTCACCGAGGCCGTCACCGTGCTGGGCCGCGGCTCGGACGCCGACGTCGTCGTCGACGACCCCGGGGTCTCGCGCCGGCACGCCGAGGTGCGCGTGAGCGCCTCCGGCGCGCGCCTGGTCGACCTCGGTTCCACCAACGGCACCTTCGTCGACGGCGAGCGGGTCTCCTCCACCGACCTCTTCGACGGCGCCACCATCACGCTCGGTCGCACGCGCGCGGTCTACCGCGCCGCCCGCCGCGACGAGGGCTGGACCTGAGGAGCCCGTGAGCGAGCTCACCCTGACCGTGCTGCGCCTCGGCCTCCTGGCCGTGCTGTGGCTGTTCGTGCTCGCCGTGGTCGGCGTGCTGCGCAGCGACCTGCTGGGCACCCGCGTGACCGCGCGGCGCACCGAGCCGGGGCGCCCGCGCGCGCGCCGGGCCGAGCCGGCGCCCGAGGCGCCGCGCCGCGAGCGCGCCACCCTCGTCGTCGTGGAGGGCTCGCTGCGCGGCACCACGCTGGCGCTGGGGCAGGCGCCGGTGCTCATCGGCCGCGGCGCCGACTGCACCCTCGTCCTCGACGACGAGTACGCCTCCACCAGGCACGTGCGCATCACCCCCGCCCAGGACGGCACCGGCTGGGTGGTCGAGGACCTGCAGTCCACCAACGGCACCCACCTGGGCCGCGAGCGCCTGACCACCCCGGTCCCGTTCGAACCCGGCACCCCGCTGCGCATCGGGCGCACCGTGCTCGAACTGCGGAGGTGAGGCGGACGTGGCCATCGCCCTGCGCTACGCCGCCCGCTCCGACGTCGGGCTGGTGCGCTCCACCAACCAGGACTCCGGCTACGCCGGCCCGCACCTGCTCGTCGTCGCCGACGGCATGGGCGGGCACGCCGGCGGCGACGTCGCCTCCTCCCTCGCGGTGGGCGAGCTGTCCGTCCTGGACGGGGAGTCCCACGGCAGCGACGACGCCGCCGAGCACCTGCACCGGGCGCTGGAGGCGGCCAACGAGCAGCTGCGCCGGCGGGTGGCCGACGAGCCGGAGCTGGCGGGGATGGGCACCACCGTCACCGCCGTGCTGCGCGCCGGCTCGCGCCTGGTCCTCGCCCACATCGGCGACTCGCGCGGCTACCTGCTGCGCGACGGCCGGCTCACGCAGCTGACGCGCGACCACAGCTACGTGCAGTCGCTGCTGGACGAGGGGCGCATCAGCCTCGAGGAGGCCGAGCGGCACCCGCAGCGCTCGGTGATCATGCGGGTGCTCACCGGCCGCGACGACGACACCGCCGACGTCTCGGTGCGCGAGGCGCGCCCGGGCGACCGCTACCTGCTGTGCTCGGACGGCCTGTCCGGCGTGGTCAGCCAGGAGACGCTGCAGGAGACCCTGGCGGCCGGCGAGCCGCCGGAGGCCACCTGCGAGCGCCTCGTGGAGCTGGCCCTGCGCGGCGGCGGGCCGGACAACGTCTCGTGCGTGGTCGCCGACGTCGTGGAGCTGGGCGGCGGGGTGCCGCCGTCGACGACGCCGCAGGTGGTGGGCGCGGCCGCCTTCCACCGCCCCCGCCGCTCCAGCGCGCGCGGCACCCCCGCGGCGCGCGCCGGTGAGCTGCGCGCGCGCCGCGAGGACCCCGACGACGACCAGGAGGACGACGATCGCGGCGGGGCGCGCCCCGCGCGCGGCACCGGGCACCGCTGGCGCTGGGTGGCCGGGCCGCTCGTGCTCGCGCTGCTGCTGGCCGGCGGGGCGTGGGCGGGCTGGCGCTGGAGCCAGCAGCAGTACTTCCTCGGCGTCGACCGCGCGCGCGTGGCGCTCTTCCGCGGGCTGACGCAGGACATCGGGCCGCTGAGCACCTCGCGGGTGGTGGAGCGCACCGCGATCGCGGTGGCGGACCTGCCGCGCAGCTACGCCTCGCGGCTGACCGAGGGCATCAGCGCGCCGGGGCCGGCCGCGGCGCGGCGCACGATCGCCGAGCTGGAGGGCATCGCCGCCGAGTGCCGGGCCGCCGCCCGCCAGGGCGCGGGCACGCCCACCGAGCAGCCCACCGAGCAGCCCACCGCCGGTCCCACCGAGCAGCCCACCGCCGGGCCGGGCGGGCAGCCCACCGCCGGGCCGGGCGGGCAGCCGAGCGCCGGGCCGGGCGGCACCGCCGTGGCGGTCGCGGCCGCGGCCACCAGCGCCCCGGCCACCACGGCACCGGACGCGCCGGCCACCACGACACCGGGCGCGCCGGGCACCGGCGCTCCCGCCGAGGACTGCGGAGGGGTGGGCTGATGGCCACCGTCCTGCCCGTGTACCCCACCACGCGGCGCAACGTGGAGCTGGCGCTCGTGCTGGGCGCCGTGCTCATCGCGTGCGGCGCCTGGGCGGTGGTGGGGCTGACGGCCGAGGGCGCGCTGCCCGCGGGGCTGGCCCCGTACGGCGGCGGCCTGGGCGCCCTGGCGGTCGTGCTGCACCTGCTGCTGCGCTGGCGCGCCCCGCACGCGGACCCGCTGCTGCTGCCGGTGGCCACGCTGCTCAACGGCCTGGGCCTGGTGATGATCCACCGCCTGGACCTGGCCGAGGGCACCGGTGCCGCCTCGCGGCAGTTCGTGTGGTCGGCGCTGGGCGTGGCCGCGGCCGGGGCGGTGGTGGTGCTGGTGCGCGACCACCGGGTGCTGCGCCGCTACACCTTCACCGCGATGGTGGCCGGGCTGGTGCTGCTGCTGCTGCCGCTGGTGCCCGGGCTGGGGCGCACGATCAACGGCGCGCGCATCTGGGTGGGCGTGGGCGACCTGTCCTTCCAGCCCGGCGAGCTGGCCAAGATCGCGCTGGCGGTGTTCTTCGCCGGCTACCTCGTCGTGCACCGCGACGCGCTGTCCCTGACGGGCACGAAGGTGCTCCTGCTGCGCCTGCCGCGCGCCCGCGACCTCGGGCCGATCCTGCTGGCCTGGCTCGTCAGCGTCGGCGTGCTGGTCCTGCAGCGCGACCTGGGCACCTCGCTGCTCTTCTTCGGGCTGTTCGTGGCGGTGCTGTACGTCTCCACCGAGCGGGTCAGCTGGATCGTGCTGGGCCTGGCGCTCTTCGCCGCCGGCGCGCTCTTCGCGGCCACGACGATGTCGCACGTGCGCAGCCGCGTGGACGCGTGGCTGCACCCCTTCGAGGCGGGCAACGCCGACGGCGGCGCCTACCAGCTGGTGCAGGGCCTGTACGGCATGGCCAACGGCGGGCTGATCGGCACCGGCCTGGACCGCGGCCGGCCCGACATCGTGCCCTACGCCAACTCCGACTTCGTCTACGCCGCCTTCGGCGAGGAGCTGGGCCTGGTGGGGCTGTTCGCCCTGCTGCTGCTGTACGTCGTGCTCGTCGAGCGGGGCATGCGCACCGCGATCGGGGTGCGCGACGGCTTCGGCAAGCTGCTCGCCGCGGGCCTGGCGTTCTCGGTGGCGCTGCAGGTCTTCGTCGTCGTCGGCGGCGTCACCCGCGTCATCCCGCTGACGGGGCTGACCACGCCGTTCCTGGCCGCCGGCGGTTCCTCGCTGGTGTCCAACTGGATCGTCGTGGCGCTGCTGCTGCGCGTGTCCGACCTGGCCCGCCGCCCCGCCCCGGAGGTGCGCGACGGCCCCGAGCCGGGCGACACCGCCGCGACGCAGGTGGTGAGGCTGCCGTGAACCGACCGCTGCGCCGGCTCTCCGCCGTCATCGCCTTCCTCTTCTTCACGCTCTTCGCCTCCACGACGTGGATCCAGTTCCTGCGCGCCGGCGAGCTCAACGCCATGCCCGGCAACAGCCGCCAGCTGTACGCCGAGCTCGGCCGCGAGCGCGGCCCGATCCTCGTCGGCGCGGGGCAGACCGTGGCCTCCAGCGTGGAGGTGCAGGACCCGGACGACCCGTACCGCTACCTGCGCCAGTACGCCGCCGGGGAGCTGTACGCGCCGGTCACCGGCCACTACTCCATCCGCTACGGCACCTCCGGCGTCGAGCGCGCCCTGAACGACGTGCTCTCCGGCACCGCCGACGAGCTGTTCTACCGGCGCCTGTCGGACCTGATCACCGGCAGGGACCCGCGGGGCGGGTCGGTGACGCTGACGCTGCGCCCGGAGGTGCAGCAGGCGGCGTGGGACGCCCTCGACGGGCGCAAGGGCGCCGTCGTCGCGCTCGACCCCTCCACCGGCGACGTGCTGGCGATGGTCTCCAGCCCCAGCTACGACCCCTCGGTGCTGGCCACGCACGACGGCGCGGCCGCCGAGCAGGCGTGGCAGGCGCTGCTGGGCGACGAGGACGACCCGATGGTCAACCGCGCCACCGGCGCGCTGTACCCGCCGGGCTCCACCTTCAAGCTGGTCACCGCCGCGGCGGCGCTGGAGAGCGGCGACTACGACGCCGATACGCTCGTGGCCGGCCCGCGCGAGCTGGACCTGCCGCAGACGTCCAACACCCTGGGCAACGACGAGGGCACCGCCTGCGGCCCGGACGACCGGGTGAGCCTGCGCGACGCGCTGCGGATCTCCTGCAACACCGCCTTCGGCGACCTGGGCCTGCGCCTGGGCGCGGAGGCGCTGGACGAGCAGGCGCGCGCCTTCGGCTTCGAGCAGCCGCTGTCCACGCCGCTGCCGGTGACGCAGAGCCGCTTCCCCGAGGACGCCGCCGGCCCGCTGCTGGCGTACGCCGGCATCGGGCAGGGCGACGTGACGGCCACCCCTCTGCAGGTGGCGATGCTCTCAGCGGGCATCGCCAACGACGGCGTCGTGATGCGCCCGAACCTGGTGGCCGACGTGCGCGACGCGGCCTTCGACGTCGTGGAGGACCCCGCGCCGCAGGAGCTGGGCCGGGCCGTCAGCGAGGAGACCGCCGCGACGCTGCGGGAGATGATGCGCGCGGTCGTGGAGTCCGGCACGGGCACGCGCGCGCGCATCGAGGGCGTCACCGTCGGGGGCAAGACCGGCACCGCCCAGCGCGGCGGCGGGCGGGCGCCCTACGCCTGGTTCACCTCCTGGGCGGACGACGGCCAGGGGCGCAACCAGCGCGTGGCGGTGGCGGTCGTGATCGAGGACGGCGGGTCGGTGGACAGCGCCTACGGCGGCCGGCTCTCGGCACCGGTGGCGCAACGGGTCATGCAGGCGGCCCTCGATGGCTGAGCGTCGCGGCGGGACCGTGGACGAGGGACGACGGGGACGGGGAGCGCAGTGACGGACGCATCGACCGGCAGCGGCGGGCAGGCAGGGCCGCGCCTGCTCGGCGGGCGCTACGAGGTCGGCGCCCTGCTGGGCCGCGGCGGCATGGCCGAGGTGCACGTCGCGCGCGACACCCGGCTCGGGCGCGTGGTGGCGGTGAAGCTGCTGCGCTCGGACCTGGCGCGCGACCCCTCCTTCCAGGCGCGCTTCCGGCGCGAGGCGCAGGCCGCGGCGGGGCTGAACCACCCCTCGATCGTGGCGGTGTACGACACCGGCGCCGACCACGTGCTCGAGCACGGCGGCGCGCAGGTGGACCTGCCGTGGATCGTCATGGAGTACGTCGAGGGCCGCACGCTGCGCGACCTGCTGCGCACCGACCACCCGCTGCCGCTGACCGAGGCCCTCTCGATCACCGAGGGCGTGCTGGGGGCGCTGGAGTACAGCCACCGCATGGGCATCGTCCACCGCGACATCAAGCCCGCCAACGTGATGATCACGCCGGCGGGCGAGGTGAAGGTGATGGACTTCGGCATCGCCCGCGCCGTCAGCGACTCCTCCGCCACCCTGACGCAGACCTCGGCGGTCATGGGCACCGCGCAGTACCTCTCCCCCGAGCAGGCGCGCGGGGAGACCGTCGACGCGCGCAGCGACCTGTACTCCACCGGCTGCCTGCTCTACGAGGTCCTCACCGGCCGCCCGCCCTTCACCGGCGACGCCCCGGTGGCGGTGGCCTACCAGCACGTCTCCGAGCAGCCCAAGCCACCGAGCGCGCTGGCGCCGGACGTGCCGCCGGCGGTGGACCAGGTCGTGCTCATGGCGCTGAGCAAGGACCGCGAGCACCGCTACCAGAGCGCCGGCGACTTCGCCGACGACCTGCGCCGCGCGGTGGAGGGCCGTCCGCTGCGCGGGGCCGGCTTCGCGCCCACGACGGCGGTGCCCGCCGCGGGCGCGACGACCGCGCTGCCCGCGGCCGGTGAGCCCACCGCCGCCACCCGCGCCGTGGCGCCGGTGGCGGGAGCGGCCGCCGCCGGGGCGCTGGCCGGGTCCGCGGCGGCCGCCGCCGCGGACCCGGCCACGGGCACGCTGCCGCGCGCCGGGGAGGCGGACGACCCGCAGGAGCGGCGCCCGCGCTGGCCGTGGGTGCTGCTGGTCCTCGCGCTGCTCGGCGGCGTCGGCGGGGCCGGGTGGGCCCTGCTCAACGACGCGGGCGGCGGCCCCGACCCGTCGGCGACGGCCTCGCCGACCGCGGTGGACGTGCCCGAGGTGGAGGGCCTGGCGCAAGCCGACGCCGAGGCGGCGCTGCGGCAGGCGCAGCTGGAGCCGGCCGTGGTGCCCACGCCCAGCGACACGGTGCCCGCCGGGCAGGTCGTCAGCAGCGACCCCGTCGCGGGCACGTCCACCGCGCTCGGCTCCACGGTCACCCTGGCCGTCTCCTCCGGCCCGGCCGCCGTGGAGGTGCCCGACGTGTCGGGCTCGAGCCAGGACGACGCGCGCGACGAGCTGAGCCGCGCGGGGCTGGACCCCGGCTCGGCGCAGTCCACCGACGAGGAGCCCGGCGCCGAGCCGGGCAGCGTGGTGCGCACCGACCCGGCCGCCGGGGCGTCCGTGCCCCGCGGCCAGCGGGTGACGATCTACGTCGCCAGCGGGCAGGTGGAGGTGCCGCCCCTGACCGGGCTGACCCTGGAGGAGGCCCAGCAGCAGCTGAACGCGCTGAACCTCGACGTCAACGCCACCACCGACCCCGACGCCGAGGGCGCGCCGGGCACGGTCGTGGGCCAGGACCCCTCCGAGGGCAGCACGGTGGACGTGAACTCCTCCGTGCAGATCGTCCTGGCGCCCGAGCAGACGGCCGAGCCCACCGCCTCGCCGACGGCCGAGCCCACCGCCTCGCCGTCGCGCACCGCCACGCCCACGGACGGGGCCACCACCGGCTCCGGCTCGGGCTCCACCGGCAACCCCTCCAGCGCCGCCACCCGCGGCGCCCGGAGCACCGGCGGGGACGACGGGGACGACGGCGCCGGCGGCGGCCGCGGCAACGGCGGCGGCAACGGCGGCGGCAACGGCGGCGGCAACGGCGGTGGCGGCAACGGCAACGGCGGCGGGGGCGGCCGCGGCGGGGGCGACGAGTGACCCGCCTGCTGCACCTGTCCGACACCCACCTGCTCGCGCCCGGCGGCCTGCACGGCGGCGGCCGGGTCGACACCACCGCGGTCCTGCGGCACGTGCTCGGCTCCCTGGCCGGCGTGGGCCCGCTGGACGCCGTCGTGGTCTCCGGGGACGTCTCCGACGACGGCTCGGCCGCGTCCTACGAGACCGCGCGCGAGCTGGTGGGCGCCTTCGCCCGCGAGCGCGGGGCCGGCGTGGTGGCGTACGCGATGGGCAACCACGACGTGGCCGAGGGGTTCACCCGCGTGCTCGGCCCGGCCCGCTCGGTGCACGACGTCGGCGGCCTGCGCCTGGTCGTGCTGGACAGCTCCGTGCCGCGCTTCGGCTACGGCGTCGTGGGGGAGCAGCAGCGCGAGTGGCTGCGCTCGGTGCTGGCCGAGCCGGCGCCGCTGGGCACGGTCGTCGTCGTGCACCACCCGCCGCTGCCCGCGCCGACGGTGCTGCACGAGGGGCTGAAGCTGCAGGAGCCGGGGGCGCTGCTGGCCGCGCTGGCGGGCACCGACGTGCGCGCCGTGCTCAGCGGCCACTACCACCACCCCTACGTGGCGACCCTGCCCGGCGGGACCACCGCCGTCGTGGCGCCGGGCGTGGCCAACCGCACCGACGTGCTCGTCGAGCACGGCTCCGAGCGGGCGCTGCGCGGCTCGGGGGCGTGCCTGGTGGACGTCGACGCCGCCGGGGTGCGCGCCACCGTGCTGTCGGTGGCCGCGCCCGGCGACGGCGAGGAGCTGTTCGTGCTGGGCCCGGACGTGGTGCGGCGCATCCTCGACGCCGAGGGCGCCCCGGGCGCCTGACCCGGGGCGGCCCCGCCGCCGGTGCGACCGCCGCCGGCGCGCGCCGGCGGCCGGCCCTCAGTAGTCGGTGGGGTCCGGCGGCACCGCGCGCTCACCGGCCGCGACGTGCGAGGTGGCGTTCTGCCGGGCCTGCTCGCCCACGGTGCGCGCGTCGGCGTGCTGCTCCTCGGTGGGCACCGAGCGCGTCACCTCCTGGGCGTTGGCGTACTCCTCGGCGGGCAGGGTGCGCAGGGCCTTGAGGACGTCCTCGCCCGCCCCGGCGGCCTGCGCGGTCGCCAGCAGGTCGTCCTTGCCCGCCGGGTAGGTGGCGTCGCGGACGGCGTGCAGCACTTCGTCGGTCGTTGCCATGCCCCTCACCTACCCCCCGCGCGCCGGATCGACACCCCCGCGCCCCGGGTGCGTGGCGTCTCGACCCGCCCGGACGCTGAAGTCCACCGCTCCGCCGTCCGACAACCCCCCGGGGAGCTCCCGCCGCAGCACCGGCGGTGCCCCGCGGATCGGGTGCCGGAGGGCGACCGGGGAGGGCGGTGAGCGGTGTCGGTGGTGGGGGGTCGAGCGCGGGGGCGCCGCTGGTGGGCCCGCCCGGAGGAGCTGGTCGAGCAGACGCGCTGGCTGTTCTGCGGCCTGGGCGTGCTCTCCGCGCTGCTGCTGCTGCCCGCGATCCTGCGGACCGCGGTGCCGGCCACCGCGCTGATGAGCTGCGCGACGATCGCGGCGCTGTCGCTGCTGTGGATCCGCCGCTACCTGGCCCGGCGCACCTCGGTGGCCGGCGACCTGGGCGAGGCCGCCCTGCTCGCCGCGGCGGTGGCGCTGTGCGACCCCTCCCCGATCGCGCTGGGCATCGTCTTCCCCTCGCTGTGGTTCCGCTCCGTCTACGGCACCACCCGCCAGGTCTTCGCGCAGTGCGTGCTGGTCGTGGTGGGCATGATCGTCGGCGTGGGCCTGTGGGACGTCGCGCCCGGGCACGTCGGCCGTGGCGACGTCGGCACGATGGTCGGCTGCGTACCGCTGGTCCTCGCCACGATGGCCGGCGCTCGGCACCTCGCCAAGGCGCTGTTCGCCCGCGAGCAGGGCCAGCGCCGCGACGCGGTGCTCAGCGAGCTGGGCCGGGCCCTGCTGACCACCACCGACCGGGCCATGATCGTCGAGCTGGGCGAGCGCGCGGCCCGCGAGGTCTCCGACGTCACCCCCGGCCTGGCCACCAGCCTGGTGCGCGCCACCCCCGCGGGCGCCGCGGTGCTCACCGCGATCGGCACGTGGGAGGGCTCGCTGCCGGCGTTCCTGCCGGACGTGCTCCTGCCCGCCGACCCGCCCGCCGACGGCCGGCCGCGGCCGCTGACCTCCGCCGCGCTGGACGCCGCCGCCGGCCGTCGCGGGCGCTGGGTCGCCATCGCCGACCCCACCCGCAGCGGCAACTGGCTGATCGCCGGCGCCCCGGACCGCTTCGCCGCCGAGGGCGTGCCCGCGGTGGGCACCGCCTTCACCCAGGTGGCGCTGGCCCTGATCAACAGCGACGCGCACCGCGCGCTCAGCGAGCAGGCGCGCACCGACGCGCTCACCGGCCTGGCCAACCGCGCCGCCTTCACCGAGGCCATCGAGGAGGCCGCCGCCGACCCCGCGGCCCGTTTCAGCGTCGCGTTCGTCGACCTGGACGACTTCAAGGGCGTCAACGACGAGCGCGGCCACGCCGCCGGCGACGAGCTGCTGCGCACCGTCGCGGCCCGCCTGAGCGGCGTGGTGCGCGGTGGCGACCTGTGCGCGCGCCTGGGCGGCGACGAGTTCGCCCTGCTGCTGCGCGGCGTGCACGGCCCGGACGCGGCCGGGCTGGCCGAGCGGCTGGTGGAGTCCGTCGCGCAGCCCGTGCCGGTGACCGGCGGGCCGGTGCGCGTGGGCGCCAGCGTCGGGGTGGCGCACCGCGAGCCCGGCGAGGACGCCGAGCAGGTCGTCCAGCACGCCGACGTGGCGATGTACGCGGCCAAGGCCGCCGGCAAGAACCGGGTGCGCGTCTACTCGGCGCCGGTGCCCGCGCCCTGAGCCGCGACGGGCCCCTGCGCTCCCGGCCCCTGCGCTCCCGGCCCCTGCGCTCCCGGCTGCGGCTCCCGCGACTCCGGCTGCTGCGCCCACCAGGCCAGCAGCTCGGCGCGCGCGGCGTCCTCCCCCAGCGGCCCGCGCTCCAGGCGCAGCCCCAGCAGGTGCTGGTAGGCGCGCCCCACCGTGCGCGAGGGCCCGATCCCGAGCACCCGCATGATCGCCGTGCCGTCGAGGTCGGGGCGGATCGCGTCCAGCTCCTCCTGCTCGCGCAGGCGCGCGATGCGCTCCTCGAGGTCGTCGTAGGCGGCGGCCAGCCGGGCGGCCTTGCGCTGGTTGCGGGTGGTGCAGTCGCTGCGGGTCAGCTTGTGCAGGCGCGCCAGCAGCGGGCCGGCGTCGGTGACGTAGCGGCGCACCGCCGAGTCCGTCCACTCCCCGTCGCCGTAGCCGTGGAAGCGCAGGTGCAGCTCCGTCAGGCGCGCGACCGCCTTGACGGTGTCGTTGTTGAAGCGCAGCGCCTTCAGCCGCTTGGTGACGATCTTCGCGCCGACCACCTCGTGGTGGTGGAAGCTCACGCCGCCGCCGGGCTCGAAGCGGCGGGTGCGCGGCTTGCCCACGTCGTGCAGCAGCGCGGACAGCCGCAGCAGCAGGTCCGGGCCGGGCACCTCGCCGTCCGGGCCGTCCTCGCGGTCGACGGCCTGCTGCAGCACCGTCAGGGAGTGCTCGTAGACGTCCTTGTGGCGGTGGTGCTCGTCGATCTCCAGCTTCAGCGCCGGCAGCTCCGGCAGGACGTGCTCGGCCAGGCCGGTGTCCACCAGCAGCCGCAGCCCGGCCACCGGGTCCGCCGCCAGCAGCAGCTTCTCCAGCTCGGTGCGCACCCGCTCGGCCGAGACGATCGCGATGCGCCCGGCCATCGCGGTCATCGCCGCCACCAGCTCCGGCGCCAGGCGCAGGCGCAGCTGCGCGGCGAAGCGGGCCGCGCGCATCATCCGCAGCGGGTCGTCGGAGAAGGAGCGCTCGGCCGTGCCGGGGGTGCGCAGCACGCCGGCGGCCAGGTCGGTCAGGCCGTCGTGCGGGTCGGCGAAGTCCAGCGAGGGCAGCCGCAGCGCCATGGCGTTGACGGTGAAGTCGCGCCGGGACAGGTCGCCGGCGAGGTCGTCGCCGTAGGAGACCTCCGGCTTGCGCGAGGAGGGGTCGTAGCTCTCCGCGCGGTACGTCGTCACCTCCACCACGACGTCCTGCCCGTCGGCGCCCGCCAAGCGCTTGCGCGCGCCGATGGTGCCGAAGTCGCGGCCCACCTCCCAGTGCGCGTCGCCCCAGCGCTTGAGGATCGCCAGGGTGTCGTCGGGGCGGGCGTCGGTGGTGAAGTCCAGGTCGGCCGCGCGCCGGCCCAGGAAGGCGTCGCGCACCGGACCGCCGACCAGGGACAGCTCGTGGCCGGCCCGCTCGAAGCGGCGGCCGAGGTCCACCAGCACCGGCATCACCGGCTCCAGGGCGCGCACGGCGCGGGTGCGCGCCTGCTCCAGCGCGCGCTCGAGCGCCTCGTCCGGTCCGTCGTTCCCCTCGGGCTGCTGCACGGGGTCCAAGGGTGCCAGAGCCGCGGGCCCGCCCTGGCTACAGTGAGCCGATGGTCAGACCTGCCCGGGAGCCGCGCCGCCGGCTGCCCACCGTGCAGGAGACCTCCTCCGGCGGGCTCGTCGTCGACGTCAGCACCGGCGAGCCGCGCGCGGCCGTGATCTGCCGCCTCAACCGCGCCGGGCGCCTGGAGTGGTGCCTGCCCAAGGGCCACCCGGAGGGCGCGGAGACCCTCGAGGAGACCGCGGTGCGCGAGATCGAGGAGGAGACCGGCATCCGCGGCACGGTGGTCGAGCCCCTCGGCAGCATCGACTACTGGTTCTCCGCGGACGGCCGGCGCATCCACAAGGTCGTGCACCTGTTCCTGCTCAAGGCCGTCGGCGGGCACCTGACCGTGGAGAACGACCCCGACGCCGAGGCCGTCGACGTGGAGTGGGTGCCCTTCAGCGAGCTGGACGCGCGGCTGGCCTTCCCCAACGAGCGCCGCGCCGTGGAGGCCGCGGTGCTGCGCCTGGGCGAGCTGGCGTGAGGGCCCCCGCCGGCCCGGCGCGGCGCGAGGTGCTCACCGGCCTGGCGGCGGGGCTGGCCGGCGCGGCCCTGCCCGGCGCCGTCGTCGGCGCCCCGGCCGCGGCGTCGACCACGGCACCGGCGCCCGCCCCGGCCGGGGACGCGCTGCCGCTGCGCGTGGCGGTGCTGGAGGTCACGCCGGTGACGTACGCGGCGCAGGACCCGGCCCGCTCGGTGGTCACCGTGCGCGCGCGCGTGCGCCACGGCGGCGGCGAGGCGCTGCAGGGGCTGCGGGCCCGGCTGGTGGCCCAGCGCTCCCCCGTCGTGGCGCGCTCGGGGCTGGACCGCTGGGAGTCCGCCGACCCCGGTGCCTCCCTGGGCCGCACCGCGGTGTCCTCCGCGCCGGTGAACGTCGGGGCGCTGCCGCCCGGCGGCGCGGTCGAGGTGGTCCTGAGCCTGGAGGCGGCGGCCCTCGGCGACGGCGAGGGCGCCCACCCGGCGGCCGTGGAGGTCCTCACCGCCTCCGGCCGGCGCGCCGGGCTGGCGCGCACCTTCCTCGTCTCCAGCCCCGTCGGGGTGCGCACCACCCTGCTGACGCTGCTGCTGCCGCTGGTGGCCGGGCGCGTGCGCACCGCCGGCGAGCTGGCCGAGGTCGGCGCCGGGCGGCTGGCGCGGCTGCTGGAGGCCTCCGGCGACCCGCGCACCTCCTGGGCGCTGGACCCGGCGGTGCTGGCCACCGCGCCGGTCCCCGCGCCGGCCCCCGCGCCGGCCACCGCGGGCACCCCCGGCGCGAGCACCCCCGGCGGGGACGACGACGGCACCGCCCTGCCCGCCGGCGCGGGCGACCCGGTCGGCACGGGCGCCGCGCTGGCCGCGTGGCGCGAGCGGCTGGCCGCGGCCGCGACGGGGCGCTGCGTGGTGGTGCTGCCGCACGGCGACCCGGACCTGGCCTCGCTGAGCGCCGTGCCCGCCGGCGCCGACCTGCTGGCCGCGGCGGCCGGGGCCGGCGCCGGCGCGGGCGCCGCCCTCGGGCGCGCCGAGCGGGTCCTGGCGGGGGTGGCCTGGCCCGCCGACGAGAGCGCCGACGCCGCGGTGCTGTCCCTGGCGGCCGCCGGCGGCGCCACCACCGTCGTGCTCGACGACCGCTCGCTGCCCACCCCGGACGAGCTGACCTACACGCCCACCGGCCGCGCGGTGCTCGACGTGGGCACCGGCGCGGGCGCGGGTGCGCTGGAGGCCGTCGTGGCCGACAGCGCCCTGTCGGCCCTGCTGGCGCGCGCCGGGGTCGGCGCGGCGGGCGCCGCCGGGGAGGGCGCGGCCGCGCTCGTGCAGCGCGTGGTGGCCGAGGTCGCCACCGTGACCCTGCAGCGGCCCAGCGACCCGCGCAGCCTGCTCGTCGTCGCGCCGCGCTCCTTCGACCCGCGCCCGGAGGTCGTCGGGCGCCTCGTGGCGGCGGTGGAGGGCTCGGGGTGGGCGTCGTGGCAGCCGCTGCCGCAGCTGCTGGCCACGCCGGTGCCCGACGTCGAGCGCGGCGAGGTGCCCGCGCGCGCCGCGGCGTCCGCGCGCGGGCGCGCCGCGGCGCGGGCCACCCTGCCCGCCGCGCACCTGGCCGCGGTGGAGGAGTCCCTCACCGCCCTGGACGGGCTGCGCGCCGCGCTGGAGGGGCCGGCGCCCGCCCCGGGAGCGGTGCGGCGCTCCGCGCTGCTGCTGCTGGGCGCCTCCTGGCGCGGGCACCCCGACGAGCTGCGCGGCGCCCGCGCCGGCGTGCAGGAGGACGTCGCCGCCCTGCTCGGCGCGGTGCACGTGCTGCCCGGCAGCGTGCTGAACCTGGCCGCGACCCGCACCGAGCTGCCCGTCACGGTCGTCAACGGCCTGTCCGCGCCGGCGCGCGTGGAGCTGCTGCTGCGCCCGCGCAGCCCGCGGGTGCAGCTGTCGGCGGTGCCGGTGCAGACCGTCCCGCCGGGCGGGCAGGTGCGCGTGGGCGTGCCGGTGCGGGCGCTGGCCAACGGCAGCGTCGTGGTGGAGGCGCGCCTGCGCACCCCCTCCGGGCTGCTGCTGGGCGAGCCGGTGGGCCTGGACGTCAACGTGCGCGCCGACGTGGAGGGCTGGCTGACCGGCCTGGTCGGCGGCGGCGCCGCCGCGCTGCTGGTGGCCGGCCTGGTGCGCGCGGTGCGCCGCGGCGAGCGGCGCGTGGACGCCGCCCCGCACGCCGACGTGGGCGGACCCGAGCCCGACCCCGGCCCCGTGCCGGGCGCGGGGGGCGGGGCCGCGCGCGACGAGCCGCACGACGAGCCGCACGACGAGCCGCGCGGGCGGCGGCGCCCGTCAGCGCCGACGGGGCAGGGGTAGGCGGCGCAGCAGCGGGGCGGCCAGGTCGGTCAGCTCGTGCACGCGCATGAGGCGGCACAGGGCGGTGAACAGCGCCAGCAGCACCAGGCCGCCCACGACGACCACTCCCACCGCCACCGCGCGCGAGGGGCCCAGCGGCTCGGCCAGCAGGCTCAGGCCGTACGCGGCCCCGCCGGAGAGCGCGCCGACGATCGTCGCGCGCACCAGGGTGCGCAGCACCCGGTGCCCGTCGACGCCGCGCCCGTCCAGGGAGCGCAGCCGGCGGCGCAGCAGCACCAGGGCCAGCACGACGCCGACGACGTTGGAGGCGCTCATCGCCGCGCCGATGCCCACGACCGTCCACCGCGCCGGCAGCAGCAGCCAGCACGCCACGTCGCCGGCGGCCATGACGGCCGCGACGGTCGCCGAGACCGTGAAGGGGGTGCGGGCGTCCTCGTAGGCGTAGAAGACGCGCTGGACGAGGTAGGTGACGCTGAAGGGGACCAGGCCCACGGCCATGGCGGCGGCCACCAGGCCGACGAAGCGGCCCTCGGTGCCGAACAGGGCCACGCCGATCCACGGGCCCAGCGCCACCAGCGCGGCGGTGGCCAGCACCCCGGCCACCAGCACGGTGCGCGCCCCGCGGGAGAAGTCGCGGCGCACGGCCGCGGTGTCGCCGCCGGCGGCGGCGGCGCTCAGGCGCGTGAACAGCGCCGTGACCAGCGAGACCGCCACCAGCGAGTGCGGCAGCATGAAGAGCAGGAACGCCGGGGTGTAGGAGGCGTTGGTGGCGCCCTCCAGGCCGTCGCGCGTGAGGTGCTCGCCCGCGTCGGTCGCCACGTTGCTGGTCAGCACGAAGACGAGCTGCCCGACGACGACCGCCGCGAACGTCCAGCCGGCCACCCGCCCGGCGGTGCGCAGGCCGGTGCCGCGCAGCCCCCAGCGCGGCCGGTAGCGGAAGCCGGCGCGGTGCAGCGGCCAGAAGAGCACCAGGGCCTGCGCCACGATGCCCAGCGTGGAGGTGCCGACCAGCACGGCGATCGAGGTGGTGTCGAACTCCCCCGCCGACCACGTCTCCGCGTCGGGCGCGATCAGCACGAACGCGACCAGGCCGGCGATGGCGACGACGTTGTTGAGCACCGGCGCCCACATGTAGGGCCCGAAGCTGCCCCTGGCGTTGAGCACCTGCCCGAGCACCGTGTAGAGGCCGTAGAAGAAGACCTGCGGCAGGCACCAGAACGCCATGAGGGTGGCCAGCGCGGTCAGCTCCGGCGGCCACGAGCCGGCGTACAGGCGCACCACGAGCGGCGCGGCCAGCGTCAGCAGCACCGTCGCGCCCGCCAGCAGCACCAGCGTCAGGGTGATGAGCCGGTTGACGTACTCCTCGCCGCCGTCGGGTCGCTTGAGGGCCCGCACGATCTGCGGCACGAGCACCGCGTTGAGCACGCCGCCGGCGAGCAGCATGTAGAAGACGTTGGGCACCTTGTTGGCCACGTCGAACGTCTGCGCGCCCACCTGCGTCGTGACGCCGAGCGCCGCGCCCTGCGCGAAGGTGCGCACGAAGCCCAGCAGCCGCGAGACCAGGGTGCCGGAGGCCATCAGGGCGCTGGAGCGGGCCAGGGAGCCGGTGGACGCGTCGCTCCCGCCGCTCGTGCCGGGCACCGGGGGCTCGGCGGGGGCGGCGGCTGCCGCGGGGCGTGTCGTGCTCACGCCCCGATGGTCGCCGATGCGGCGGGCGCGCGGGGACGCACCACCCGCGCGGAGCACCGGCGCGCTGCCCCGGAGCGCCCGCGCACCGCCCTAGCATGGGCACGGCCCGCGCCCGCGGGTCAGCACGCGCGCGCTGCGCGCACGACCGGGGGGGCAGCACTGGACGGGGCAGGCCGCAGCAGCGTCGCGGACCGCTACGTGCTGCACCGCGAGCTGCCCACCGCGTCGGCCACCACCGACCACCTCGGCTGGGACACCACGCTGGAGCGCTGGGTGCGGGTGCGCACCCTGGACGCCGCCGACCCGCGCGCCGCGGAGTTCCTCGACGCCGGACGGCGCGCGGCCACCGTGGCCGACCCGCGCCTGCCGCGGGTCCTCGACGCCGGCACCGACCTGCACGAGAGCGCCTCCGGCGAGCGGCGCGCGGCGGCGTTCGTCGTGGAGGAGGCGGTCGAGGGCCGCTCCCTGGGCGACCTGCTGCGCGAGGGCCCGCTGACCGCGGCGGCCGTGCGCGGCCTGGTGGGCGAGGCCGCCACCGCCCTGGACGTCGCCGCCCGCCGCGGCCTGCACCACACCCGCCTGGAGCCGGAGGCGGTCGTGCTGGGCCCGGACGCGGTGGTGCGGGTGCTCGGCGTCGGCGTCGAGGCGGCCCTGGAGGAGGACCCGCCGGCGGTCTCCCCGGCGCGCGCGGCCGCCCTGGCCAACCGCGCCGACGCCGTCGGGCTGGTGGCGCTGGTCTACGCGGGCCTGACGGGGCACTGGCCGGTGCTGGAGGACCTGGCCCCCGCGCCCGGCCTGCCGCCCGCCCCCGCGCGCGACGGCGTGCCGGTGCCGGCCAAGGAGCTGCGCGCCGACGCCCCCAACGACCTCGACACGCTGTGCGCGGTGACCTTCGGCCCGCACGAGGACGGCCCGCGCGCCGCCGCCGAGCTGGCCCTGCAGCTGGCCCCGTGGTCGCTGGGCGACCTCGACGAGACGGTGCGCCACCTGCGCGGGGAGCTGGCCACCGCGGAGTTCCGCGGCCGGCTGCAGAACCGCGACGAGGTGGTGCCCGAGGAGGAGCCGCCGGTGCCGTTCACCCGGCCGCGCTCCACGGGCCGGCCCAAGCAGGAGGACTCCCGCCTGGTGCTCACCGTGCTCGGCGGCGTGCTGGCCGCCGGGCTGGTGGTGGCGCTGTGGCAGCTGCGCGGCCTGGGCGGCGCCGGCGACGAGGAGCCCCCCGCCGCGCCGGTGGTCTCCTCCGCGCCGGCCGCCGCCTCGCCCCCGGCCTCCCCCTCGGCCTCCCCGGCGCCCCCTGCCCCGCCCTCGCCGCCGCCCCCCGCGGCGCCCGCACCGGTGCCGGTGGTGGGCGTGGTGGCCCTGGACCCGCAGGGCGACGGCTCCGAGGGCACCGAGCCCGCTCGCGCCGCCGACGGCGACCCGGCCACCCGCTGGCAGAGCGAGCGCTACGACTCCCCCGCCTTCGGCGGCCTCAAGGACGGCGTGGGCCTGCTGCTTGACCTCGGCGCGGACGTCGACGTGACGTCGGTGGCCCTGACCGGCGACGGCGAGGGCGGCACCGTGGAGCTGCGCAGCACGCCCGGCGGGCCGGACCCGCTGGCCGGTTCCGCCGTGCTCGCCCAGGCCCCCGCCGGCGGCGCGCAGGTCCTGACCCCGCCGGCGCCGGCGCGCGCCCGCCAGCTGCTGCTGTGGTTCACGCAGGCGCCGACCGTGGACGGCGAGTCGCGCGTCTCGGTCGCCGACGTGCAGGTCCTGGGCACCCGCCCCGCCCAGTGACCGCGGTGAGCACCCCGTGAGCGCCTCCGGGCCGGGCGGGCCGGGCGGGCCGGGCGGGCCGGGCGACGCGCGCAGCGACGCCGAGCTGCTCGCCGCGCACGTCGCCGGCGACGCCGAGGCCTTCGGGGAGGTCGTGCGCCGCCACCGCGACCGGCTGTGGGCGGTGGCGCTGCGCACCACCGGCGACCGCGAGGAGGCCGCCGACGCCGTGCAGGACGCGCTGGTCTCCGCGCTGCGCGCCGCGCACCGCTTCCGGGGGGAGTCCGCGGTCACCACGTGGCTGCACCGCATCGTCGTCAACGCGTGCCTGGACCGCGCCCGCCGCCGCGCCGCGCGCCCGGCGCGCCCTCTGCAGGAGGAGGCCGGCCCCGGCGACGGGGGGGGGGGGGCCGGGGGGGGGGGCGGGGCGGGGGGGGGGCGCGCCCCCCCCCCGGGGCGGGGGCGGCGGCCGCGGGGGGGGCGCATGTTGTGGGTGGGGTTG
>NZ_JBJLRD010000049.1:0-33683 GCF_050871305.1 Kineococcus gypseus
CAATTGATTCACACCCCAGTTTGTGCGTTGGCGTCCCCCCCCGGTCGCCCCCGGGGGCCGCCACCGGGGGGCGGGTGCGCGCGGGGGGGGCCCCGCCCCGGGCGGGGCCACCGCGCACACGGATCGAACTAGGAGGCAGTTGGTGGACCTGAACCTCGACGTGCCCGGCTGGGCGTGGGGGGTGTTCGCCGCGATCGTCGTGGTGATGCTCCTCGTGGACCTGCTGGGCCACCGCGGCGCCCACGTCATCGGGTTCCGCGAGGCGGGCGTCTGGAGCGCCGTCTGGGTGGCGATCGCCCTGGTCTTCGGCGGCGTCATCTTCGCCGTCTACGGCGTGGAGGCCGGCACCGCCTACACCACGGCCTGGTTGCTCGAGAAGAGCCTGTCCGTGGACAACCTCTTCGTCTTCGCGCTGATCTTCGGGTACTTCAAGGTCCCGCGCGAGTACCAGCACCGCGTGCTCTTCTTCGGCGTCTTCGGCGCCCTGGTCTTCCGCGGCATCTTCCTCGCCCTCGGCGTGGCCGTGGTCGAGCGCTTCACCGCGGTCCTCTTCGTCTTCGGCGCGATCCTGCTGTGGTCGGCGTGGAAGATGCTCAAGGACGAGAACCAGGACATGGACCCCTCGCAGAACTTCGGGGTCCGCCTGCTCAAGCGCTTCGTGCCCATGAAGGACGAGCTGCACGGGCAGCGGTTCTTCGTCAAGGAGGCCGGCAAGCGCTACGGCACGCCCCTGCTGGCGGTCGTGGCCGCCATCGAGGCCGCCGACCTGCTCTTCGCCGTCGACAGCGTCCCGGCCGTCCTGGCCGTCACCAGCGACCCGTTCATCGTCTACTCGTCCAACGCGTTCGCGATCCTGGGCCTGCGCGCGCTGTACTTCCTGCTCTCGGGCCTGCTGGAGCGCTTCCACCTGCTGAGCAAGGCGCTGGCGTTCATCCTCGCCTTCATCGGCGTCAAGCTCTTCTTCCAGGCCGGCCACGAGGTCATCAGCCCCGCCATCCCGCACATCCCCACGTACGTGAGCCTGGGCGTGATCATCGTCTCGCTCACCCTGGCGATCGTGCTGAGCCTGCGCCGCCCGGCCCCCGAGGGCCACGGCGCGCAGGACGGCGCTCACACCGGCGCTCACACCGGTGAGGACGGCGGGCAGGAGCGCGTCGGCACGGGCGGCGTGGGCGGCGTGGGCGGCGTGGGCACGGGCGGCGAAGCGCCGGACGCGCTGCCCGCCTCGCGCGACGAGGCCGCCGGCGCGGCCCGCGGCACCGCCGACGGCGCGGGCGAGCACCGGCGCTGACGGGCGACCCCGCCTGCCGGGAGGGCTACAGGCCCACCCGGGAGGCGGGGTTCTCCTGCGGCACGGCCGCGCCCTGCGCGTACACCGCCAGCGAGGTGGGGGAGCGGTGCCCGCTCTGGCGCATGATGGAGCGCTCGGGCACCCCGTAGCGCACCGCCGAGGTGACGAAGCCCGCGCGCAGGCTGTGCCCGGCCACCGTGGTGGGGTCGATGCCCACGGCGGCGGCGCGGCGCTTGACGACGTCGGCGACGCTCTCGCCGGTCATGCGCCGGTCCTTCACCGAGCGCCCGCCCTTGGTGACCGAGCGGAACGCCGGCCCGGTGCTCAGCTGCGCCAGGGCCACCCACGCCTCCCAGGAGCGCACCGGGCAGGTGGCGCGGTGCGCGCCCCAGGGCAGGTCCACCTCGCGCGCGTCGGAACGGCCCGCGCCCTGGCCGTCCTCGCGCCCGCGCACCCTGACGCGCAGGCCGTCGGGGGTGTGCGTGACGTCCTCGACGTCCAGGGCCGCCAGCTCCGAGCGGCGCAGCGCCCCGGCGAAGCCCATCACCAGCAGCGCGCGGTCGCGCACGTCCAGCGCCGAGTCGTCGCGCAGGGGGGCGACGAGGTCGCCGAGGGTGCGGGTCAGGACCGCGTCGACGCGCCGCACCTGCTGCGTGGGCCCGTAGCGGCGCCGCAAGCGCGTCCACGCCGCGTGCACCTCGTCGGCGGCGGTGGGGCGCTTGATGCCCACCAGGCTGTGCGCGACGCTGATCGCCGCCAGGCGCCGGCGCAGCGTGGACAGCGTCAGCAGCTCGCCGTGGGCCTCCAGGTACGCCGCGACGGTCTCGCCGTCGCTGGGCAGCACCGGGCGGCCCAGGGGCTGGCACCAGGTCGCGAAGTGGGCCAGGTCCTTGCCGTAGGCGCGCCAGGTCGCCGGCGCCCGCCCGGCGCGGTGGGCGCCGGGCAGTCCCGCGAGCCAGGCCTCCAGGGAGACCGGGTCGGTGGCCGAGGGGGGCGGGGGCAGCTCCAGCTCGACGGGTTCCACCTCGAGCCCCTCGAGCGCCTCCTGACCGTCACCAGGGGTGATCACACGTCGACTGTAGACCTCCTCCTACTAGGGGAAAAGATGGTTCTCGCGACTAAAATCAGAAAATTGCAAACTTGCGAGGAGAACCACCAACCACTCAGAAAGCCGACATCGACGTGGCAGGAAGCGGGCGGGGGACGGCGTGGTGGAATGCCCGTCGTGTCCCGCTCCCTGCTCACCGCGGCCGTCGCCAGCTACGCGGCCAACTGCGCCCTGGGGGCCGCGGTCGCCGCCGGTCGCCTCGACACCTCCGGCGCCCGGTGGGTGCACCACGCGGTGTACGTGAGCACGGCGACGCTGACGGCGGCGGCGGGGGTGCAGCTGGCGCTGGGCCGGGACCGGGCGCTGTGGCGCCTGCTGCCGGTGGCCGCGCCGCTGGCGGCGATCCCGCGGGTGTCGGCGCGCACCCGCGGTCACGTGCTGCTGGCCCTGGCCGCGGCCCCGGCGTACGCGGCGGCCGTGAGCGCGCCGCGGGGCGGGTGAGGGCGGTGGAGCTGCTCGAGGCCATCGCGCGCCGCCGCACGACGAACGGCGCCTTCCTGCCGGACCCGGTCTCCGCGGAGCACCAGCGCCTGCTGGTGGAGGTGGCCGGGCGCGCCCCCTCGCAGCTGAACAGCCAGCCGTGGCGCTTCGTGCTGGTGGAGTCGCGCGCCACGATCGAGGCGGTGGCGCGCATCAGCGGGGAGAGCACCACCGCGGCGATGAGCAGCGGCACGTTCTTCGAGCGCTACAAGCGCTGGTTCCGCTTCAGCGCCGAGGAGATGGAGCGCACCCGCTCGGGGATGCTCTTCGACCGCATGCCCGCGCCGCTGCGCCCCTTCACCTCCCAGGTCTTCACCCGCCGCGGGCAGCGGGTGATCAACGCGCTGCGGGTGCCGCAGACGCTGGGGGAGGAGAACCGGCGCCTGGTGGCCGGTTCGCCGCTGCTGATGGCGGTGCTGCTGGACCGCCAGGAGTACCGGCCCGGGGAGCTGTCGGCGTTCTACTCGCTCTTCAGCATGGGCGCGGCGATGGAGAACGTGTGGCTGACCACCACGCAGCTGGGCATGGGCATCCAGTTCGTCTCCTTCCCCATGGAGGTGCCCGGCGCGTGGGAGCGCATCGCCGGGCTCTTCCACGTGCCCGAGGACCTGGAGCTGATGGCGGTGTACCGGCTGGGCTACGTGCCCCCGGAGCAGCGCCGGCCGGTCATCGACTGGTCCAGCAGCCAGCGCAAGCGCGTGTCGCAGTACGTCTTCCGCGAGGACTGCACGCGCCCGCAGACCGGCTGGGACGAGCCGGTGGGGCCCGCGGCCGGCTGAGCTCGGGCGGGGTCGGGCGGGGTCCGCGAGCGCCGGGGTCGCCCGCGTCAGAGGCGGGCGAGCAGGTCGCGGGCGCGCTGCACCACCAGGGCGGTGGTGCCGGGGTCGTGGGTGGGCAGGGAGGCGTCGAGGACGAGGTGGTCGCAGCCCGGGTAGGTGAAGACCTGCGCGTGCTGCGGGCCCACCCGCTCGGCCAGGTCGCGGGCGGCGGCCAGGTCACCGTCGCCGGCGAAGGACTCGTCGTCCTCGACGCCGTGGACCTGCACGGGCAGGCCCGCCGGCCAGGGGCCGAAGCCGTCCTCGCCCACGGGCAGGCACGCCTCGAGCAGCAGCGCGCCCAGGGCGCCGGGGCGGGTCTGCGCCAGGCGTTGGGCGTGCAGGACGCCCCAGGAGATCCCGGCGTGCACGAGCGGACCGGGCAGGGCGTCCACGAGCGCGTCGACCTCGCGCCGCAGGGTGGGCGCGTCGAGGGAGCGGGCGCGGGCGAGGCCGTCGGCCAGGGTGGCGAAGGTGCGCCCGCCGTACAGGTCGGGGGTGTGCACGGTGTGCTCGGTGCCCGCGAGCGCCGCGGCGAGGGCGCGCACGCCGGGGGTCAGGCCCTGGACGTGGTGGAAGAGGACGACGTCGACCACGGTGCTGCGCTCCTGAGGCGTCGGTGACGGGGGCGGGCGCGACCGTAGGGCACGGCTCCGACGCGCCCGCGAGCGCCGCGCGTGTCGCGCGTGTCGGTGCCGCGTGTCGGTGTCCCGTGCTGCGTGTCGGTGGCGCGGGTGGTTGCTGGCGCGAGGATGGTGCCGTGGCCGCCTCCCTCGGTGCCGTCGTCGTCAGCACCCGCGACCCGCGCGAGCTCGCCGGCTTCTACGCGCGGCTGCTGGGCTGGGTCGTGGTGGACAGCTCGCCGGAGTGGGTGCGGCTGCGCGACCCCGCGCGCGAGCGCCCGGGCCTGAGCTTCCAGCGCGAGGCGGGTGACGTCGCGCCGGACTGGCCGGCGCGCGGGGGCGGCGTGCCGGTGCAGGCGCACCTGGACGTGCTGGTCGACGACCTGGACGCCGAGCAGCGCCGGGCGGTGGCCCTGGGGGCGAGCGTGGAGGAGCACCAGCCGAACCCGGGCGTGCGGGTGCTGCGCGATCCCCACGGGCACCTGTTCTGCCTGTTCCTGCCCGGCGCGTGAGCCGGCGCGCCGGGCCGGGGCGGGTGACCGGGCTCGACGTCCTCGCCGGTGAGGTCGCACGGGAGGACGTCGTCGCGGGTGTCGCGCCGCTCGCGCTCGCTGCATCGGCTCACGGGTGCGGGTCCGTCGTGCCGGGGGCTCCTCGGGGGGCCTCTGGGGAGGTCGGCCGGGGCGCCAGGTGGGGGGCCAGGTGGGGGGCCAGGTGGGGGATGCCGTCGTAGGCGCGGGCGTCGTGGGCGGGCACGACCTGCACCCGGTCGGCCAGCGCGGTGATCCGTCCCAGGTCGCGGCGGACGCCGGCGGCGTCGCTGTCGGCCAGGGCGCGCACCAGCAGGGGCCGCTCGGCGCGGGCGCTGATGCCCTCCAGTTGCCAGGTGAGGTCGCCGACGAAGGCGTACCGCCGCTGCGCGGGGAGCTCCTCCGCGGGCAGGGTCACGAACACGACGACCGATCCGGGGGTGTGCCCGGCGGCGGGGACGATGACGACCGAGCCGTCCCCGTGGACGTCGTGACTGGTCTCGAAGCCCGCGTAGGGGGGTCCGGGGAAGGAGTACTGCCGGATCCGGTGCCCGGCGGCGACGTGGGCGAAGACCCGGTCGCCCCTGGCGCGCTGGGCGTGGGCCTGCTCACCGGGGGCGAGCCAGACGGGGACCGGCAGGGAGTCCAGGCCGCTGACGTGGTCCCAGTGCGAGTGGGTCAGCACCACGCCCAGCAGGTGGCGGTGGTCGTAGCCGGCGGCGTCCAGCTGCTCCCTGGCGCTCCGCCCGATCCGGTGGCGCGAGCGGCGGAAGGCGGGCAGGGAGGCGATGTGCTGCGCCGCGCGGGCGCCGAAGCCCGCGTCGATCAGGAGGTCGCCGGCGGGGTGGCGGACGAGCACGGCGGTGGAGGCGAAGTCGCGCCGCTCGGACCAGCGCCCTCCGCGGAAGGCCAGAGCGGCGCGGCTCGCGTAGCTGCCGGTGGGCAGCTGGAACAGGCCCATCCGCTGCGGCGGCGTGGCGGCCGGCAGGGGCTGCGCGAGCGGGGTGACGTGGATCCGAGGCATGTGGCCATGCTGCTCACTACTGAACTACCTGTCTAGTAGTGGTGGGGTGGGTGACGAGGTCGCTAGAGTGCGCTTCGTGGCCACTGACCCACCGGCTGGTGCCGACCCGCGGATCGTGCGCACCCACCGCGACGTCGTGGCCGCCACCGCCGAGCTCCTGGTCGCGGGGGGGTGGGAGGCGGTGACGCACGCGGAGGTGGCGCGACGCTCGGGGTACTCCAAGGCCACGGTGTACGCGCACTGGCCGACCCGCTTCGACCTCGTGCGCGCCTCGATCGAACGGATCTGCGACGAGGCCGAGCACCCCGAGGCGACGGGGGACCTGCACGCCGACCTGCGCGCCGCGCTGCTCGACTTCGCCCACGACCTGTCCGAGGGGCACCTGGACCGGCTGCTGGCCGGTGTCGTGGAGCACGCCGATCCCGCGGACCGGGGTGACGGGCGGGGTCGAGCCGTCGCAGACCTCCGCTCGAGGCTGTACGAGACCGGTACGTCCGCCCTGCGGGCGGTGCTGGCGGACCACCTCGGGCCCGAGGACGTCGATGCGGTCCTGGTCCTGCTCACCGGCGGGGTCCTGGTCCACGTCACCTACGCCGGGCGGCGGGCGACACCGGCCGTCGTCGACGACCTCGTCGAGCGTGTCGTCGGCCCCCGCCGCCCGGGGAAGGGGGCGGCGAGAGGGTGAGGACGTCGCGAGTTCGACTGCGCGCGGTCGACGGCGGGTCCGGCGGAGCAGCTGGGTCCGGCGGAGCGGGTGGAGCCGTCAGGTCCGCGGCAGCCGGGGCGGCCGCGCGCAGCCTGCCCTTCTGGGCGTGGTCCCTCGTCGCCGTGTCCTGCGCGGTGCTGTACACCGTCGCCGTACCCCTGACCAGTGCGGTGTACCAGCTGGACGTGGCGCTCGCCTTCGCCATCGCCACCGTCCAGTGCGGTTCCCTGGTCCTGACCCTCGTCCGGCCCCGCCCGGCCGCGGCGCTGCACCTGGGGTCGGTCGCCGCCCTGGTGCTGGTCACCCGCGACTCCGAGAGCACGGTGTGGCCCCTGCCGGTCACCACCACGGTGTCCCTGTGCGCGCTCGTCCTGGTGCTGGGTCTCCGGCAGCGGTGGATCGTCTCGGTGACGACGTGGTGGGTCAGCGTCCTGCTCCTGGTCGCGCTCATCGCCCTGTCCCCGCAGCGCAACGCGTTCCCCGACCAGTGGGGCACGAACCTCACGGTCTACGCCGGCTGCAGCGTGGCCGTGCTCATCGTCTCCATCGCGCTGGGTCAGCGCCACCGGATCCGCGCCGACCTCGCCCAGGCCCGGCGCGACGTCGAGCTCGAGCAGGCCCAGCGCCGGTACGTGGAGGAGCGGGCCCGCATCGCGCGCGAGATGCACGACGTCGTGGCCCACAGCATGTCGCTGGTGCACATGCAGGCCCTCTCCGCCCCCTACCGCCTGGCCGACGCCACCCAGCAGGAGGTCGACCGGGAGTTCACCACCATCGCCCGCTCGGCCCGCGACGCGCTGGGGGAGATGCGTCAGCTGCTGGGCGCCCTCACCTCCGGCGACGAGACCGAGCTCACCCCCCAGCCCCAGGTGCGGGACATCCCGGAACTGGCCGCCGCCACGTCACGGGCCGGAACTCCCGTCGACCTGCGGATCGGGGCGGGAGCGGAGGACCTGAGCCCGATCGTGCAGTTGACCGGCTACCGCATCGTGCAGGAGGCGTTGAGCAACGTGGTCCGCCACGCACCCGGCGCCCGCACCCGGGTCGAGGTCGTCACCGGGGGCGGCGCCGTGCGCGTCGGGGTGCGCAACGCCCCACCCCCGGCGCGACACCCCTCCCACGCTCCGGGGAGCCCGGACACCGGCGGGCACGGGCTGCGCGGCATGCGCGAGCGCGTGAACCTGCTGGGCGGCCGGCTCACCACCGGTGCCACCGACGACGGTGGCTACCGCGTCGAGGCGTCCTTCCACCTCGACACCGGCCCCTCGACGCCGACTCCCCACCAGTGACCAGGGACGGGTGATCCAGTGGCCATCCGCGTCATGGTCGTCGACGACCAGCCCATGTACCGCGCCGGACTGACCGCCATCCTCGGCGCCCAGGACGGCATCGACGTGGTCGGCGAGGCCGGCGACGGGGCGGAAGCGCTCCAGCGCCAGCGCGTGCTGGCTCCCCACGTCGTCCTCATGGACGTGCGGATGCCCACGATGGACGGCATCGAGGCGACCCGGCGGATCACCCGAGCCGGCGGTGCCTCCACCGCTGCCGTCAGCCCACGGGTGATCGTGCTGACCACCTTCGACATCGACGAGCACGTCTACGCCGCCCTCGAGGCCGGCGCGAGCGGCTTCCTGCTCAAGGACGCCGACGCCGACGAACTGGTCACCGCGGTGCGGGTCGTGGCCGGCGGGGACTCCCTGCTGGCCCCGCGGGTCACCCGCCGGCTCATCGAGAACTTCATCGCCAGCCGACCACCCCAGGTGGCGCCCACGACCGTCTTCGACGCCTTGACCGAGCGGGAGCGGGAGGTCTTCCTGCTCATCGCCACCGGCAGGTCCAACGCCGAGATCGCCAGGACGCTGCACGTGGCCGAACAGACGGCCAAGAGCCACGTCAGCCGCATCTTCACCAAGCTGCACCTGCGCGACCGCGTGCACGCGGTGGTGCTCGCCTACGAGACCGGGATCGTCTCACCCGGGTCGTCCACCTAGAGCACGCCTGGGTCGACGCTGCGCACCGGCGCACCGGGATCGCCGCCACCACCGGGGCCGCGGTCACCGGACGCGCGCTGCCGGCCACCCCGACCGCAGTGGTGGTCCGAGCCCGTACGGCGGTACCGGCCATCAGCACTTCGCGGGTGATGAGCCACCCGGAGGGCGCCTCCTACGTTGACGTCACCGCCGAAGGGGCGGGACGAGCGCGAACGAGGAGACGACATGAACACCACCGCCAAGCCCCACCGCACGTCCAGGAGGACCTCCGCGGTCATCGGCCTGGCCCTGGCCGGGGTGCTCGCCGCCGGCGCCGGCTCCTACGGCATCGCCCGCGCCAGCGCCGCCGACTTCCCCCTCGTCCACTCCGAGACGATGCCGCCAGACGCCACGGCCGGCGTCGCGATCGCCGCCCCGGCCACCGCGCTGACCTTCGCCCGCGCCGACCTCGGCGCCGGCCCCACCGTCCTGGTCGTCACCGACTACCGCGACGGCACCATCACCGGCGTCGACCTCAGCGCGGCGACGTCCCGAGCGTTCGAGGACCCCGTCACCGCCTTCGACGCGCTCGGCTACGCCGCCATCGAAGCCGTCGCCGCCGACACCTCCCTGCCGCGCACCACGGTCGCCGCGACCGACGTCCTCACCTCCCTGAACACGCACGAGCACCACGTGGGCACCGGCACCAACTACCGCGAGCACCAGGCCGAGGCCACCATCGACGAACCCTTCCTCTTCCCCAAGGTCGCCTCCATCACCGACTCCCACGGCGAACTGGCCACCGACGACCGCGAACTGCTCGACTACGAGGTGGAGCTCGGCATCGTGGCGCTGGAGGACATCACCGCAGCGACGGGAACCCCGGAGCACGTGGGGCTGGTGCTGTCCAACGACTGGACGGACCGCGAACTCCTCGTGAGCCAGATCGAGCCGGACGACCTCACCGGCGGCGCGGGTTTCACCAACGCCAAGAGCCAGCCGGGTTTCCTCACCACCGGTGACCTGTTCGTCATCCCCGCCGACTGGCAGAGCTACTACCGGGACCTGCAGCTGGACCTGTACGTCAACGGCGACCTGCGCCAGCGCGCCGACCCCTCCCAGCTCGTGTGGGACGCCCCCACCATGATCGCCAAGACCCTGGCGGCGGGGGAGCGGACCTGGGACAGCGACGGTGAGCCCACCACCCTGACCGCCGAGCCGGGCGTCATCACCCGCGGGACGATCCTGCAGACCGGCACCCCCGAGGGTGTGGTCTACCGGGCCCCCGACACCCGCCAGCGCTTCCTGGGCTTCATGGAGTGGGCCGGCACGCTGGGGACCAACGCCGACTCCATCGTCGACTCCGCGTTGCAGGTCTACGTCCGCGACGCCCACGCGGCCGGGGTCTACCTCCAGCCCGGCGACGAGGTCGTCACCCGGGCCGAGGGGCTGGGGCAGATCGTCACCACCATCGTCGCCGGCGAACGCGCCAGCACCGAGTGAGCAGCGCACCTCACGACACGAGGCAGACGACGCCGGCGGTCGAGCGCCTTCTCCTGCAGCAGCGCGAAGGAGGACTCCATCGCGGCGTCGTCGCCGGTGGCACCGACACGGCCCACCGAGTCGACCAGGCCGTACCGGACCGGAGCGTGCACGTACCTCCGCGATCGAGGCTGTGAACCGCGGTCGCTGCGCACCACGTGGTCGGCCACGTCCATGCCCATGGCGCGGCGCCCGGCGACGGTGGTGGACAGCGCCGCGAGCGCCAGGTGGGACTTCTCCCCCAGAGGGGGCACCCCCACCGGGAGTCGATGGAGCAGCCGACGATCCGGCAGGAGACGACGTCCTCGACGGGGCAGGGGGAGAGCTCGCCCTCGCTCGTGCGGTGTTCGCAGGGGGCACCTCCCGCGAAGTGGGGGAACGTCGGTCAGCCACAGCTGGTCGGGCCCGGTGGCGGTGATGTTCGGCTGGACCAGGTCGTCGTGCACGGGCGGCCCGGGACGCTCGCCGTTCTCGCTGCGCCGCTCGGGGAACACGCTCCACCGTCCGTCGTCTGCGCGGATGCGCCAGCCGGTCCGCGCCGCCACCACCTGCCCTGCCTCGCGCGCTTCCTCGTGCAGGTGGCGGTAGCCGAACTCCAGATCCTCCCGGTGAGCGTCGTGCAGGGCGCCTGCCCGGTGAGCCCCCTCCAGCCCAGCCGGCGTGACCGGCTGGGCCAGCCAGCGGTGGTGGACCTGGCGCAGGTCCGCGCTCCAGCTCGTGCCGGTGCTGCCAGGAGCCGTCGCCCCGTGCCGCTGTCTCGGGAGCGACCGTTCGTGAGGTGAGCGCCGTGCGGCCCCTGTGGCGTGCCACGCTGCCGTGGTGGATGCCGTGCGCGCACCTCACGGCTGGCTGCGGTGTTGCTGCGGCGACTTCGTGAGGCCGGCGGGGAACGCGCCACGGCACGGCCGCGTCGAAGCGTCGTGACCCCGCGCCTCGTCGCCCGGACCGGGCTCTCAGCCGTCCTGGTCGCCGTCCTGCTGCTGAGCGCGTGCGGGCAGCAGGCCGCCGCGCCCGGTGACCCACCCGCCGGCGACCCGCCCGCTGGTGACCTGCCCGTCACCGAGCCTGCCGACGTCGCCCGGTTCGACCTGGTGCCCGACGAGCACCCCGGGCCGTTCGAGGCCGTCGGCTTCGTCCTGCAGGACGAGGGCCACGGCCCGCAGCTGTGCGTCGGTGGCATCGCGACCTCGCTGCCCCCGCAGTGCGGGGGGCCGGACCTGATCGGCTTCGACTTCGCGTCGATGCCCGCCGGCTCCTACGAGTCGGTGGGCGCGAGCCGGTACGGCTCCTTCGTGATCACCGGCGTGCCGCAGGGTGAGGCGATCCGGCTCACCGCACCCGCCCGACCCGCCGGCCCCGACGACCTGGACGAGCAGCCGCGCTCACCGGAGCCGTCCTTCGCCAGCCCCTGCCCCGAACCGGCGGGAGGCTGGCGGCCGGTGGACCCGGCGCGGGCCACCGAGGAGGCGCAGCAGGCCGCGGGAGTGCGCGCCCGATCCGTCGCGGGGTACGCCACGATGTGGATCGACCAGTCGATGGTGACCCCGGAGGAGATCGCGGCCGAGCAGGTCAACGACCCGATGCGCTACGTCCTGAACGTCTCGACCACCGGGGACCTCGCCGAGATGGAGGCCGCGGTGCGCGAGGTGTGGGGCGGTGCGTTGTGCGTCAGCGCCGCCGCGCGCTCCGAGGCCGAGCTGACCGCTGCGCGCGACGCGCTCGACGCGGACGAGCGCTCCGGTGCGGGGCCGGCGCTGCTGGACCTGCAGGTGGACGTGCTGGCCGGGCAGGTCACCGCCACGACCCTGCTGGCCCGCGAGGCCGACCAGCGCCGCCTCGACGAGCGGTTCGGGACCGCTCTCGTGCGCCTGAGCAGCGTCCTGCGCCCAGTCGGTGCCTGAGGTGCGCGGGTCTTGGCACACGACCGGTCACCGACGCACGGACAGCACCTGGCCCGACCATCTCGAGAGCGACCGTTTGTGAGATCGTCAACCTTGCCCGCTGCGCCTGGCGAGCGAGGGGTGCTCGCACGCACCTGCACCGCCTCGCCCGGGGACTGGCGCCGGCCGTGCTCAGCGCGAGGACCAGCCGCCGTCGGAGGCGATGGTCTGACCGGTGACCCAGTCCGCTTCGTCGGAGAGCAGCCAGGCGGCCAGGCGGGCGGTGTCGGCCGGGGTGCTCCAGCGCCCGCCGGGGTTGGCCGCGATGACGGCGGCGCGGCCCTCCTCGTCGGCGTAGCCGGTGTCGTTGGGGCCGGGGTCGATGCAGTTGACCGTGATCGCGCGCGGTGCCAGGTGCACGGCCAGGGAGCGGGTCAGCTCGTGCAGGGCCGCCTTGGAGGCGATGTAGGGCAGCTCGGTAGGCATGGCGCCGTGGTACTGCCCGGAGGTGAACCACAGCACCCGCCCGCCGGGGCGGGTGTCCTCGTGCTGGGCGGCGAACGCCTGGGTCAACAGCAGGCTGGCGCGGGTGTTGACCGCGAAGCTGAGGTCCAGCTCGGCGGCGCTCAGGTGCTCGAGGTCCTGCGCACTGCTGCGGGCGTGGTTGGCGATGAGGGCATCGACGTGGCCGAAGGCCTCGCGGGCGGCGGCGAGCACGGCGACCGGGGCGCTCGGGTCGGCCAGGTCGGCGCTGAGGTGCTCGACACGGCCCCCGGCCTGTCGCAGCTCGTCGAGCAGGGCCTGGGGGTCGTCGGGGTCGGCGCCCCAGGGTTGCTCGGCGTCGTGCGGAACCCAGGTGTGCAGCAGCACGGAGGCGCCGTCGGCGACGGCGCGGCGGGCGAGGGCGGCGCCGATGGCGATGCGTCGGCTGGCGCCGGTGACGATGACGACGCGTCCGTGCAGGGGTGCGCTCACGCACGGACGATCTCTCGCCGCGACGCCGGGTGCACCCGCTTCGCGCCGCATGTCAGGCGCTGGGCCATCGACATGGTGTCCATCCGCTGCCTGGCTGGGTCATCTCAGAACCGACGGCGGTCTCAACCGGTCAACGCACCACCCTCTTTCAATCATGGTGTGGTGAGCGTGGAGGTGGGGCCGGTGCAGACGTTCGGGTTGTCTCCGGATCAGCAAGAGCAGGTGTGGGCGCGCTGGCGCGCGGGTCAGTCGCTGCGCTCGATCGCCCGCTCGCTGGGCATCAACCGCCCCGCCAGCGTGCGCTGCTTGATGGCCGCGACCGGCGGGGTGCGCCGCCCGGCGCGGCGCCGGGCGGCGCACCAGTTGAGCGCCGCGGAGCGGGAGGAGATCAGCCGTGGTCTCGCCGCGAAGGAGAGCACCCGGTCGATCGCCCGGCGCCTGGGCCGGTCGGCCTCGACGGTCAGCCGGGAGGTCGCCCGCAACGGCGGGCGCGCCGGCTACCGCGCCGGGGCCGCCGAAGCCCGCGCCTGGCAGCGCGGCCGGCGCCCGAAGACGTGCAAGCTGGCAGGGACCTCGGCAGCAGCCGTTCGACTGCGCGCCCGGGTCGAGCACGACCTGGCCCAAGGCTGGTCCCCGCAGCAGATCGCCGCCCGCCTGCGGGCGGACTTCGGTGACGATCACGACGGTGAGGCCATGCGCGTCAGCCACGAGGCGATCTACCTGAGCCTGTTCGTGCAGGCCAGGGGCGCCTTGCGCAAGGAGCTGAGCGCTGCGCTGCGCACTGGGCGGGCCATGCGCTTTCCCCGCGCCAAGCGGCTGCGGCAGGGCCGTGGCCAGTTGGTCGACACCGTGCCCATCAGCGAACGCCCCGCTGAGGTCGAGGACCGCGCGGTCCCTGGGCACTGGGAAGGCGACCTGGTCTTCGGGGTCCGTCCCAGCGCCATCGCCACCCTGGTTGAGCGCCACTCGCGCTTCGTGATGCTGCTGGCCCTGCCCGCCGGCTGCACCGCTGAGCAGGTCCGCCCCGCCCTGGCCAAGAGCATCGGTCGCCTTCCCGAACAGCTGCGGCGCAGCTTGACCTGGGACCACGGCAAGGAGATGGCCCAGCACGCCCGCTTTCCCCCACGCTGCGCGCGGGAGGTGCCCCCAGCATCGACACCGGTGTCCAGGTCTACTTCGCCGACCCACACTCACCCTGGCAGCGCGGCTCCAACGAGACTCCCCCACTTCGTGGGAGGTGCCCCCTCCAACGGCCTGCTGCGCCAGTACCTGCCCAAGAACGCGGACCTGCGCACTTTCAGCCAGGCGGACCTCGATGAGATCGCCGCCCGCTTGAACGGAAGACCTCGACAGACCCTGGGATGGCAGACACCCTCAGAAGTCCTCGACGTGGTGGTGCGTTGACCGGTTGAGACCGCCGCGCAAGCTGAATTCTTCACTCACCTGAGCAATTGACCCAATTCGCGGAAGATTTCCTCAGCGCGCGAGCCTTGGGCGACGGCAAGTACGACCCCGCATCAGCTCATCGGGATCAGCTCATCGAGGTTTGTGGACCGCAGCCGGCTCAGTGCGTGGTGCGGGTGCGCTACAGACGGCTGGTGCGGCCGGTGCGGTGCAGGCGCTCGTCGATGGCCGCGCGCAGCCACTGCGCCTCGCTCAGGCCCTCCTCCTGAGCGGCACGGCGCACCGCCTCGCGGGTGTCCGCGCTCACCCGCGCCCCGATGCGCGGGGAGTGCCCGGCCAGCTGCTCACCCACGCGCGGGCGCCCGCGGCGATCGGCGAAGGCGGCCAGCACCTGCTCCGGTGGTCCCTGGCGGGCGTAGCGGTCGGACTCGGCCTCGTAGGCCGCTTCCTGCTCTCGGCTCAGCTGCGCATCGCCCTCATCGACCAAATCCAACTGCCCGTCCGCAGCGGGGGTGCTCAAGCGCTGGGTGCTCATGCCCGGTGCTCCTCTCGACGTCCTGTCGCTCGATGTCTCCTGGTCCATGCCTTTGGTTCACGTGCCGCGGCGCAGTGCGGTGGGGAAGACGTGGATGACCAGCAGCTGATCCGGTGGCAGCGCCACCGCGGCCACCTCCAGCTCGCGGCCTCGCTCGTCCGGTCCGATCCACCACCAGCGCGCGTCCTGCTCGCCGACGCCGGGAGCGACCTCGACGTGGCGCACGGTGCGCATCACGTGCCGGGCACTGGTGCGCCCGACGCGGTGCTTGCGCGCGGCCCGCGCCCAGATCACCCGCCGCTGCTCGTAGCGCTCCTCACCGCTCACCCCCTACTGCTCACCCTCGACCGCTCACTGCTGCTTGCTCATGCCGGAGCGCTCCTCACGTCGTCCATCTTCTGTCATCCACTTTCTGTCGTCCAGTGGGTGCCGGTCTAGGGCTGACTACACCTCAGCTCACCGGCTGGCTCACCGGCTGGCTGACGAGCTGGCGTACGCCTGCGCCTGCAGCACGGCGGCGGCCTGGGAGCGGTGAACGGCGCGCGCGGAAGAGAAGGTCCAGCTGGCACCGCCGCGGGCGGTGGGCACGCCGTCGGCGGTCAAGCCGTCGGCGATGACCTGCCAGCTTCGCCCCGCTTCGCGCTCGTCGACGACGCGGCGCACCACGTCCGCCGGGAGAACCGGGGGCCGGCCCAGGCGCACCCCGGCGGCCTTCTTCGCGGCCAGGGCGTCGCGGGTGCGCTGGCCGATCAGCTCGCGCTCGAGCTCGGCGATGCCGGCGGTGACGCTGGCCATGAACTTCCCGTTGGGGGTGGAGGTGTCCACGCCCAGGTCCAGGCAGATCACGGACCACCCGCGCCGGGTGGCTTCCTTGACCAGGCCGGAGAAGTCGTGCACGGAGCGCGAGAGGCGGTCCAGCTTGGAGACCATCAGCACGTCGGCGTCCCGGGCGTTCAACCGCGCCAGCGCTTGGGTGAGCGCCGGGCGTTTGAGGTCCTCGGCGGAGCGCCCGGCGTCGACGACGAACTCCAGCTCCCAGCCGCGCCGCTCAGCCTCGGCGCTCAGGGCGGCGCGCTGGGCCTCCAAGCCGGCGCCGGAGCTGGCCTGCTCCTCAGTCGAGACGCGCAGGTACGCCAGCCCCGGGGGCCCGGCCGGCGCGGCAGGCGGGGGACGCGACCGAAGGGCTGGCCGGGGAGCTGGCCAGGGCTCGCGCAGCTGTCGAGCGGGGCTCACAGGGCCCACCCTGTCATGATCATCGGCACTAAGAAGCCGTTGCATTAGTTCGCCGCAGGTAACCGTCGAGCACAGATCAGCGTGACCGCCAGCCGCGCCAGCGCGGTGATCGTGACCGCGCTGCGGTCGTAGCGCAGCGCCAGGCGCTTGTGGGCCAGCAGCCAGCCGATGGTGCGCTCGACGACCCAGCGGTGCCGACCCAGGCGCTGGCTGGAGTCGACGCCGATGCGGGCGATGCGCGCAGAGGGGGCACCTCCCGCTTGCGGGGGAATCCCGCGCCGGCGCAGGTAGGCGCGGACCCGGCGGTTGTCGTAACCCTGGGGGCACCTCCCGCGCGAAGCGTGGGGGAGCGGCGTGCAGCTTGAAAGGGCGCCGGCGAGGCCTGCCGCGCCCGGTGCCCTTGACGGCGCGCTGGCCGTCCAGCAGCGGGGCCAGGAACAGCGAGTCGTGCCGGTTGGCGCCGCAGAGGACGACGTTGATCGGTAGCCCGTCGGCGGTGACCAGCAGGTGGTACTTGGTGCCCAACTTGCCTCTGTCGGTGGGGTTGCGACCTATCAGCTCGCCCCCTTTTTCGCCCGGACGCTGACAGAGTCCGCGCTGGCTCGGGACCAGTCCAGCAGCCCCTGCTGCCCGAGGCGGTCCAGCACCGCGCCGTGCAGCTCGTCCCACACACCGGCCTGCTGCCACTCGCGCAGCCGGCGCCAGCACGTCCAGCCCGAGCCGTGCCCCAGCTCGGGAGGCAACTTCGCCCAGCCGATGCCCGTGGTCAGCACGAAGACGATGCCTTCGAGCACCGCGCGGTCATCGCGCCGCGGTCGGCCGGTGCGCCCGTGCACCGCCGGCGGCGGTGGCGGGATCAGCGGGACCAGCAGATGCCAGAGCTCATCGCTGATCAGCTCACGCGGTGGCGTACCGGTCGTGGTGGCCATGTCGTCCAGGCTGCGCCTGCCTCAGCGCGACACGCCAGAGTCCTGGACCAACTTCTGCAACGGCTCCTAAGCCCCAGGTGATCGCCTGCTTGAAGCCGCCGTCGACGGTGACGACCACCTCGCCGTCGGGAACCCCAGGGGCGCTCGTCCCAGCCTCACCGGTGGCGCTGCTGACCGCGGAGACGGCCATAACCTTCACCACCGGTGCGGAGGCGGACTGCTCCTGCGCCCACTGCGGCAGCTCCAGCGTGGCCTGCCACGCCTGCTCACCGGTGGCGGTGTCCACGCCGAGCACCTCGACGACGCGGTGCTCCGGGGTGGTCCCGGACGCCGGCTGCGTGATGACGAAGGCGGCCACGGCCAGGGAAGTGGTGCCCGTGCGCACCAGCGCCGGCGCGCTCAGCGGGCTGGGGCTGCCGGAGACGGGCAGCACGGGGGCGGTGGGGGAGTACAGATTACTGGCCTCGCCGTTGACGAGGTCGATCACCTGCAGGCCCTGCTCGGTGCTCAGGTAGCCGGTGAGGTCCTGCACGCTCAGGGCCAGGTCGGCGACGAGTTGCCCGCCGAGGGAGATCTTCCCCGCGGCCGCCTGCTCGGGCAGGGCGATGCCGGTGGGGTCGAAGCGCACCGGGGGGTCGAAGGAGGCCCGCTGCACGCTGGGTTCACCAATGGGTTCGCCGGTGGGGGAGGGGGCGCCGGAAGACTCGTCGCCGCTGGACGACGAGCAGCCGGCTGCAGCCAGGGTGAGAGCTGCTGTTGCGGCCAACGCCATCGACCACCGCATCGAGCCACGCACCGGCCGGCGCGGTGTCCTGACGTGCACGTGGTGCATCCTGCTGCCTCTCCGACGTCCCTCGGCGGCACCGCACCGGCGCCGGGCGGGCCGCGCCTGCCGTGTGGAGCGGTGCCTCGATCAGACCTCAGTGTGGCAGTGCGTGGCGACGTGGTGACTCACGCGTCAGCGGGCGCGCCCTGATCGACCGCCATCACACGCAGACGTCGATGTAGAGGATGCGGTGGTCGGCAGGCATCTGCTCGCGCAGCTGCGTGATGGCCTCCGCGCTGGAGGGCGCGTCGATGACCACGTACTGCGACTCTTCGCCATCGACGGAGCGGTGGGCGAGGCGCCAGTTCACGGTGAGGGACTCCTGTGCTGCGAGCGGTGCGGGCTTCGTCGTGTGCGCCATGCCACACGCCCACCTGCAAGGCGGTTGACTGGGAGGGTAGACGCCACCGACGCCTCCCTTTGACCTCTGGTAGCGGCTGGCTTGACGACGCCCCCGTCGTCGGCTGGTGGTGGGCCGCCCCGCAGGTGGTCCGGGCGATGGCTGAGCTGCACGTGCGTGCCGTTGACCTCGATGCCCGCTGCGGACCACGATCGGCGTGCTGGACGCATGTGCTCTTTCGAGGGCGTGGCCTCAGTGCGAGGCGTGCACGACGGCGTGACCCTTGCCTCGACGGATGAGCGCGTAGTTCACCGGAACGGTGAGCACGAAGGCGACGGCGAGGGAGAACGCCAGAGCCCCCCAGAACAGAGCGTTGCCGAGCCCGGCGTCCATCGCGCCGGGCACGATCAGCATGACCGCGTTGTCGATGGTCTCCATGGTGATCAGCGAGACGGTGTCCGCTGCGAGAGCGATCCGCACGGCGCGCCGCAACTGCAGCCCTGAGCGCAGCAGCGGCCAGGTGGTGAAGGCGTAACCGAAGAAGAAGGCCAGCGCGACGGCCAGGGCGATGCTGGGCAGGTCGCTCCAACCCCACCAGGTCGCCAGGACCATGCCGAGGACCTCACCGACGGCGCACCCGGAAAGGCAGTGCAAAGTCGCCGACACCGCCAGGCGCCGCAACCGGCGCCGGGTGATGGCAGGTGCCGGCCCTGCGGAGCGGTGCTCGCCGGCTGCTGCGCTGGTGATCACCGGGTGCTGGGCCGTCGGGTGCTGGGCCGTCGAGTGCTCGTGCGCCGGGTTCACCGCGCACGTCCAGGGGTGTGGCAGGCAGGGTGCACCAGGACCTCCTAGATGTGGACCGCGTCGGGGTGCTGGGCGGTGCGTTGTGGGAGCACTCGCGCTTCGTCACCGCTGCTGCGCAGGGCTTGACGCAGCACAGCGCTCGCCTGGCTGATCGCGGCACGGGCCGCCTGGGTCTCGTGCAGGGCGTTGAGCATGACGAAGTCGTGGATCGTGCCGCCGTAGCGGACCGCCGTGGTCGGCACACCCGCCGCACGCAGCTTCGCTGCGTACGCCTCCCCCTCATCGCGCAGGACGTCGGCCTCCGCGGTGATGACCAGGGCCGGTGGCAGGCCGGCCAGCTGGCTCAGGGAGGCTCGCAGCGGAGAAGCGGTGATCTGCGCCCGCTCGTCCTCGTCGGTCGTGTACTGGTCCCAGAACCACTGCATGCCCTCGCGCGCGAGGAAGTAGCCCTGGGCGAAGCGGTGGTAGGACTCGGTGTCGAAGGAGGCGTCGGTGACGGGGTAGAAGAGCACCTGCTGGGTGAAGGTGATGCCGCCTCGTTCCTTGGCCAGCAGGGTCAAGGCGGTGGCCATGTTGCCGCCGACCGAGTCGCCGGCGACCGCGAGGCGTGTGGCGTCCAGCCCTTCGCCTGATCCGGCGGCGACCCAGCTGGCCACTGCCCAGCACTGCTCGAGCGCGATGGGGTAGCGGACGTCGGGTGAGCGGTCGTACTCGGGGAAGACGACCGCCGCCTCAGCGCCGATGGCCAGGTCGCGCACGAGGCGGTCGTGGGTGTGTGCGTCGCCGAAGACCCAGCCGGCTCCGTGCACGTAGAGCACGACGGGCAGCGGGCCCGTCGATCCGGCGGGGCGGACGATGCGGGCCCGGACGCTGCCGGTGGGCCCGCCCTGCACGCTCACCCACTCCTCATCGACCACCGGCTTGAAGATCTCGCTGCTCTGCACCTCGTCCACCGCGGCTCGCCCCTGCTGCGGGGTCAGCTGGTACAGGAACGGCGGGTCCGCCGCCGCTTCCACGAAGGCCTGCGCGGCTGGTTCCAGGGACAGCCCGTGCGGGTTCGCCGTGCTCACTGGTGCACGCCCTCCCTCGCGGGTGCGCTCTCTCTCGCGGGTGCGGCGTCCGGCCCTGAGGTGGCGGGGGCGTGGACGCTGATGAAGTCCAGCGCGCTCTGCGCGACTTCGCGCCAGCCGGAGTCGATCGTCAGGGAGTGGCCCCGGCCGGGGATCTCCACGATCTCGGTGACGCCGGGGTTGTGCTTTTGCCGGCTGTAGCTGGCGTGGGTGATGGCCCACGGGACCGTGGTGTCCTTCTCGCCGGAGATGAGCAGCAGCGGCCCGCGCTCGCGGTGGTGCACGTCGACCTTGACCTCGGTGAAGGGGTTGAGGTTCGCCGCGGCCGCTTGGAACAGGGGCACGCCGGAGGCGGCGACGTGGAACTCCTCGTAGAGGCTGCGCGCCTCCTCCTCGCTGAGGGCGTTGGCCCAGCCGTAGCGGAACTGCTCGAAGGTCAGCGCGACTGCGCGCCCGATGTTGGCCGGGTTGCCCAGCACCGCCGCCGCCGAGCGCAGCGAGGACACCGGCAGGGGCAGCACGCCGCGGAAGGGCGCCGGGTCGATGGCCACGGTGGCCGTGGATGCTCCCGTCCCGGCGATGCGCTGGGCGATCAGCCCGCCGAAGGAGTGCCCGACCACCGCCGGGCGGGCGCTCAGGCGGCTGATCGCCTCCAGGTAGTGCTCGGTGACCTGCCCGACCATCTTGTGGGCGAAGACGTCCGGGTCCGCGCGCGCCTCGGTGACGCTGGTGGGGTCGTCTGGCCAGCCGGGCGCGATGGTCGCGTAGCCGGCGTCCTCGAACACCGTCCGCCACCTGTCCCAGCTGCTCGAGAGCAGCCAGAGCCCATGCACGAAGACGACCACGCGCCGGCCGGAGGCGTTCGCCCGCTCGATCTGGGTGATCTCGGCCTGTGTCAGCTCGTCCATGATGTTCGTCCCTCCATTCGTGGTGTTTGTTCCTCGGTGAGTGTCTGCAGCGCAAGGTAGCCAGCCGGCCGGGGCGCTGACTCGGCTGAGCGCGCAGCACTGCTTGCTGACAGCGCACGGTTCGGCGGGGGCGCTTTGGCGGGGCGGGTCGGCGGGGGCGGTTCGGCGAGACGGTGCTGAGCGCGCAGGAACCGTGCACGCTCGTGCGAGACGAGGGCATCGCCGCCCCCTAGCCTCGCCAGGCAGTGGTACCGCGCATCCCGCCTCAGTGCTGAAGCAAGGCGGATCCGCGACACGCAGCCCCGACACCGGAGGTCTTCCATGCGTACACGAAAACCCGCCCTCGAGCGGCCGCGACAGCACGCTCGCGCGCGAACAGTTGTGGTGCTGGCGGTGCTCGCCAGTCTCATCGCGCTGCTCCTGTCGAACGCCAGCGCTTCGGCCGCCAGGCCCGAAGCGCGCAGACCCGGAACGCCCAAGCCGACCATCGTGCTCGTGCACGGCGCGTTCGCGGATGCCTCCGGGTGGAGCGAGGTGACCCACCGGTTGCAGCGCAGGGGCTACCCGGTGCTGGCTGCACCGAACCCGTTGCGCGGGGTCGCGGCCGATGCGGCGTACCTGCGCTCCTTCCTCGAGACCGTGCCGGGCCCGATCGTCCTGGTCGGGCACTCCTACGGCGGCGCCGTGATCACCAACGCCGCCACGGGTGACCCTGACGTCAAGGCGCTGGTGTACATCGCCGCCTACGCCCTGGAGGAGGGCGAGACGCTGGCCGAGGCCAACGACCTCGGCGGGGGACGCTCCGAGCTGCTGCAGAACATCGTGTTCCGGCCCTTCGGTCCCGGGCCCGGCGACGTCGACGGCTACATCGACCCGGCCGCGTTCCGCAGCCTCTTCGCGCAGGACCTGCCCGCGCGTGACGCCGCCGTGCTGGCCACCGCTCAGCGGCCGGCGGCGCTGGCCGCGCTGACGACGCCGTCGGGTCCGCCGGCCTGGAAGAGCATCCCGTCGTGGTACCTGGTCGCGCGCCAGGACCGCACCATCCCGCCACAGGCCGAGCGGGTGATGGCCGCCCGGGCGCACGCGCACACGGTCGAGGTCGACAGCTCCCACCTGGCCCTGATGAGCCAGCCGCAGGCCGTCGTCAGCCTCATCCGCGACGCCGCCGGGGAGTGAGCGGCCGGCCGGCCTGAGCTGTCGGCGGGCCTGAGCGGACTGTCGCCACCGGCTCCGCCGCGGCACCGCTGGCGAGGTGGACGTCGGTTCGTCAGTCGCCCGCCGGTCGCTCGCCGGGCTCGTCGTCGCGCTGCTGCAGGTGCATGGCCTGCCACTGTCCGGGGGTCAGGCCGTAGGTCTCGCGGAAGCGGCGGCCGAAGTGCGCGGGGTCGCGGAAGCCGCAGCTCCTGGCCACGGCGGCGACGGAGTCGTGCGGGCGTGCGGCGAGCGTGTCACGCGCCCGCCGTAGGCGCTGCGCCATGATCCACTCGCGCAGCGAGATGCCTCGTGCCGCGAGCACGGCGTAGAGGTGACGGACCGACACGTGGTGGGCGGCGGCGACCTGCCGTGCGCTCAGCTCCGGGTCGTGCAGGCGCTGTTCGCAGTACCACAGGACGCGGTCGACGAGCACTTCCGTCAGGGCCGGGCGAGGGTCCGCCGAACCCACCGAGAGGATGAGGGCTCGAGCGAGGGCGGTCGTGGCGGCACCCAGCTCCGCCCTCGCTGCCGGCGCCTCGATCGCCTCACCGGCGTGGAGCAGGTTCGCCAGGTGAGCGCGCAACATCGGGTACAGGGGACTGTGGGGCAGGCGAGGTGCTGCTTCCCGCAGCGTTTCGGGTGCCAGCCCTAGCTGGTCGTACTCGATGCGCAGGGACTGCGTCTCACCTTCGCCGCTCATGGCGAAGGAGTAGGGCGAGGTGAGGTCGACGACGCCGACTTGACCCGTCAGGAGTGAGCGCTGCCCGGCCTGCTCCAGTCGGGCGCTGCCACGACGCTGCAGTTGCAGGCACACGATGTCCGGGGCACCGGCCCGCACGTGGGCGGCGGTGCGATCCAGGGAGAACGGGGTGCCGCTGGCCGTGAAGAGCGAACAGCTGCCCAGGTCGACGAGGCGCATCTGCGTGCGCACCTCGCGCTCGGGAACCAGGTGGGCGACCGTCGCGGCAGCCGACGCGGCGTCGAAGACCGCGTGGAACGCCGCAGCCCGCTCCCCCGGGCTCAGCTGGGCGGTGTCCAGCACGAGGGCCATCGCCTGCCTCCTCCCCAGCCGCCGCACTGAGGGTAGTCACGATCGAGCGGCCGGGGGAGCGCTCTCACGATCTCGGCGCGGCTGCTGCTGCGCCGGCGTGGCTGGGCGCGGCTGCTGCTGCGCCGGCGTGGCTGGGCGCGGCTGCTGCTGCGCCGGCGTGGCTGGGCGTGGCTGGGCGGCTCTCGAGTGTGGTGGCCGGCCGGGACGGGGAGTCGGCGGGCAGTGCAGGACTGGTCGGAGCAGGACTGTGCAGGAGGAGGGCACTGGATGTGAGGAGCAGTGACGTGCGAGGTGCACCGCTTGGTCTCAACCGGGTGTGCTGCGAGGTCGGTGACCTCGCGGGTGCCAGCGCCTGGTACTCAGCACGGCTGCGAGCCGCACCGCAGCTGACCTCCACCGACCAGGCGCGCTTTGGGGTCGGCGGTCTGCACCTGGCGCTGCTCGCCGCGAGCTCGCCGGCCGGCGCTGGCGGCAGCTTCGCGGTGTGGAGGGTCGAGGACCTCGATGCGACGCTGGCCGAGTGGGTGCGGCACGGCGCCGTCGTGCGTTCAGCGCCGCACTGGAGCATGACGGGGGAGCGGACGTGTCGGCTGCAGGACCCGTTCGGCGTCCTGGTCGGTCTAGCGGAAGAGCCGGCACCCTAGCGGCGGCACCGCGCTCCGGCGGAAGCCGCCGCCCACGGGCGCAAGGGTCAGGAGGCCGCTGCCTGCGGGTGTGCTGCCAGGGCGTCCAGCAGTCCGTCGGGGCTGCCGAAGCCCCAGCGTGTCGCTGTCGAGACCAGGAGCGCGCGGGGTGCGAGCCCCTCGCTCGGCTCGGCGAGGTCCGTCCGGGCGCCGTGCAGCCGGCCGCTGAGCACCAGGTGCTCGATGGTGCTGCCTCGCTCCTCGCCGAGCCTGTGCAGTTGATCCAGACCCACGCCGAGAGCGCGCGCGACGGTGGCGCTGGACAGGTCCGGCTCGCGCAGGTGTCGCCGCACGTAGATGCGCACCGCCCGCCACAGCGAGTCGGCGTCCTCTCCTGGCGCACTGCCCGGGAGCTCGAGGGGCAGGACGGAGAGCAGGAGGGAGCGGGCCAGGTCCACGGTGGCCTGGTGCAAGGCGCGGTACGGCGGGTGCCCCGCTCGGAAGTACTCGGCGAGCTCCACGAGGTGCTCGCGCACCATGCTCAGCAGCGGGCTGTCGTCCAGCCGCGAAGCGGCGGTCGCGATGTCGACGGGGTCGAGCCCGAGCGAGTCGAGCGTCATCTGGTAGCTGACCGTCTGCCCGGTGCCGAAGGAGACGTAGTCGTACGGCCGGGACATGTCGCACAGCAGGAGCCCGCCGGGACGCAGGTCGTGCAGCTCGCCGCCCTGCTCCAGCCGGGCACCGCCGGGGGCGCGCAGGGTCAGCGTGACCAGGCCCTCGTCGCGCAGGAAGCGGTGCGTCTGCGTCCGGCTGACGTGCACCCCCGGCCCCCGGGTCGAGAGCAACGTGCCACCGGAGCCGCAGGACCACACCGTGTAGGAGAAGTCGCTGGGGCTGGCCCCGGCGCCCGGGTCGTAGCGCAGCGGGTGCGTGATGCGTTCGAGCACGTCGGCGATCGTGGGGAAGAGCCGCTCGGGTTCCACGTGTGCGCTGTCGAACAGCAGCATGCCCACCTCCTGAGCTCAGGTGCCGAGCGGGGGTCGCCGCTGGTCCCGGGCGACCTGCTCGAGGGTGCGCCACTCGCGCGGTGTCACACCGAACTGCGCGCGGAAGCGGCGCGAGAAGTGAGTGGCGTCGGAGAAGCCACAGCGGTGCGCCACCATGGTCACGGTGTCGTTCGTGGCGGTCAACTCTTGCGCCGCTCGCGACAGCCGCTGCCCCATGATCCACTCGTTGAGGCTCTCGCCCCCGCGCGTCGACCAGACGTAGTACAGGCGCCGCTGGGAGATGTGGTGCTCGCGGGCGATGCGCGCGGGCGAGAGCGTCACGTCGCTCAAGTTCTGCAGGATGTAGCGCTCCAGGCGCAGGGGGAGGGCCTCGTGCAGCGACTCGCTCGCCTGCCGGGGGGTTCCTGCGGCGGAGACGAGCAGCGTCCTGACCAGGTCCACGGTCACGTCGCTGAGCACCTCGGCCGCTGTCGTGCCCTCTAGGGATGGCAGTGCCTGGAACGAGCGTGCGACGTGGCGGGTGAGCAGGGGCCACAGGGGGCTCAGATGCGGAGCGCGCACCGCCCGGTGCAGCAGCTCAGCGGGCAGACCGAGCTCTTCGTGCCCGATGGCCAGCGCGTAGGTGTCGTATCCGTCCGGCCAGGCGAGCGCGTGGGGCTCGGTCATGTCGAACAGCATCACGTCGCCCTCTCGGGCGGTGAAGGCCTCAACTCCTGCGCGCAGCCCGCGCGTCTTCCCCCGGTTGAAGAAGCACAGGGCGAGCATGGGGGAGTCGGTCGCGGAGACCTCGCGTCGTTCTCGGGTCGCGGTCAGGGCGTTGCCCTGCGAGTGCAGCACCGTGTGCTCGCCCAAGGCCCAGGTGGCCACCCAGTTGTCCATGTGCGTCAAGGGCCTGCTGACCTCGAAGCGGACCGGACCTCCTGTGTCGTGCAAGAAGGCGTCCAGGACCTCCTCGCGCTGCTCGGGCAGCATGCCGGTCGTGTCGAGTTGGACAGCCACCGATCGCCTCCCTCCTCTCGGCAGCGATCCCGTCGAGCGGGCCGCCCAGGTCTTGAGCGGGCGAGGCGACACTACGGAGCACCCCCACTCCTCGGCATGGTCTGCGAGTGCACATCGGTGGTCTGCGAGTGCACGGCGTAACCCCGAGCTTCGCGCGCGGTGCAGCGCAGGTGACGTGCCCTCGAGGCGAGAATGGGCCTTCGCGGTGGTCGCCGTCGTGGACGGAGAGCGTGAGGAGCGGGCACGCTGCTCGCGGCCCGACTGCCACGTCCTGGCGGCGGTGCCGGGTGTGGACTTCGCGGACGTGGCGGTGGCTGAGCACGTGGTGTGCGAGCTGCCGCCGTGCGTGCGCGTGGCTGGGGGTGCCACCGATCACGTGGGGCCCTTGACGCAGGCGTTGGACCAGGGGCGTGCATCGATGCGCTCTCGCGGCGGTGGGCTGTGGTGGCGCTACCGCCGGCGCGGCGGGGACCGCCCCTCGAGTACCGCGCCTCGAGTACCGCGCCTCGAGTACCGCGCCTCGAGTACCGCGCCTCGAGTACCGCGCCTCGAGTACCGCGCGCTCCAGGCCGCCGCGCAGGGCGGTGGCCAACGGGTGGGACGCCACGGCGGTGCGGGCGGTGTTCGATGCCTCGCTACCGGGGCACGGTGTGCTGCAGCTCTTCGACTGAGCTCACCCCCAACTCCGTCCTCAGCACAGCCTGGCTTGGTTGCGCTGCCAGCGGCGGTGAGCCGGTGGTCGTGCTGGGCGCAGCGTCGTGGTCGTCGGGCTGGGTGTGGAAGTGGGTGTGGCCGCCGAGGGCGGTGGCGACAGCGTGGGCGTCGGTGTGCGCGGCAGTGCTGACGGGTGCTGCCTGCAGCGTTGCCGGTGGCGTCCAGCCGGCGATGGCGCCGAAGAGCAGCGCCAGTGGCACGGCGGCCACCAGTAGCGTCAGCCGTTCGATGCGGCTAGCGGGTGCGAGCAGGGGAAGCAGCGTCAAGGTCGCCAGCGAGGTCACGCCGATGCCCAGCGCCTTGCGGGTGCGGAACCGCAACACCGCCGTCCCCTCCGTCAACGCCTTGCTCTGTCAGGTGTCCTGGTGGGCCGCTCGGGCCGCCGGGGCCTCGAGGGGTCAGCGGCGGCGCGTGGCCGCCGCACCCAGCATCGCCTGTACCCCGTCGCACGCGCCAGCGGGTGCCGCACCAGGTATGGCGACCAAGGGAGCAGGGGCGGGGGGCAGGGGCGGGTCATGGCGCGTCCGCTCACACCTCCGGCACGCACTGCCCGGTGCCGAGGGCGGCCAGGCCGGTGAGGTCGCCGGCGGCGTAGTCGAGCACGGTGGAGGCCTCCGGGTACATCAGTTGGGCGGGGTCCTCGACGTGGGCCAGTCCCAGCAGGTGGCCCAGCTCGTGCTGAAAGACCGCGCGCACCACGTCGGCGCCTCCAGGGCGGCTCAGGGCGTCGGCGACCTGGGCGGCGTCGACCTGCACGGCGCCGGAGACGTACACCGAAACGGCTTCGCCGGGGCGGGCGTTGACCCGCTGCCACCAGGTGGGCCGGTGCGTGGTGATGGCCACTGGGCCTGCCTGGGCGATGACGGCGGCGGCGATGTCGGGGACCTCGGCGGGGGAGACGTAGGTGATCAGCACCGGCGCCCAGCGGTCCCCGTAGCGGCCGGGCTGGTACGCCTCGCGCTGCTTGGAAGGGCCTTCGGTGCTGGCGCCGTCGTCGACGAAGCGCAGGCCGGTGGCGGCGCTGGCGCGGGCGATGGCCTGGGCCATCAGCTCTTGCGCGCCGGCGGGGGCGCCGTCCAGGCGGGTGACGTAGTGGATGGGCCGGCACGGGTCCCACGCCACCGGGGCAGTACCAGCGGCGTCACCAGCAGCGGCGCTAACGGCAGGAACGTCACTAGTGGCGTGCCCGTCGAGGGGCTGGGTGCGCGTCGGGCGCCAGGCGTCGCTGGGCTGCAGCAGGAGCGCGGGCCGACCCAGAGGAGCCGCGGCGGCCTCGTGGCCGGGGGAGGGCGCCAGCCCGGCGCGGACAGCGGCGCTGGTGCCGGTGGATCCGCCGGCCAGGCCGCTGGTGTGCAGCCACACCGTGCCCGCCGCGACGGCCAGCACCACCGCGGCCACACCCACCCGCCCGCTCATCCGACCGCTCATCTGACCGCGCAGTCGAGTGCGCAGGCCTCCACGGCGGCCTCGGCGCCAGGCGGCACCGCCGCTCTTACCTACTGCGCCGGTCCCGCCGGCGGCGGTGTCCACGGCGTCCCCGCGCCAGCTCGGGGCGGCGCTGGGGCGGCCGAGGGCTTCGTCCACGGCCCACTGCGGGATGCGCCCGCTGCTCGAGCGGCGCACTGCCTGGCCGTGCGAGTCCCTCGGGTCACGAGCAGCCCCGGAGCGGCGCCGGCTGGAGGGGCCCTCGTGCACGTCGGCTCACCGCTCCCACGTCGCTGCAGCAGCGTTGGCCCGCATCTGAGCCAGGTGCTCAGGTCGTCAGGACAGCGCTCCCGCGGCGCATCGACCCGGCGGGAGGCGTCCTTGACCACTGCTCACTCGGACGGCGTGCACCCACGCAGTGAGGGGCCCGGGAATGACGAAACCCCGCGGGCCAGAGGCCATCGCGAGGTCGTGTCGGTAATTATCCCAATCATCGAGCTGGATGTCAAGCAGCGCTTCGAACGGGGCACCCCGCTCGAAGCCTCCCGCGGGCCTCTTCATCGGGTCTCTCAGGGGGCCCGGTCGAGGCGCCGGGTGACGTCCCACCCGGGACTGCTGAGGCGGCGACCCGGCTCGTGCGATGACCCGGCCCGTGCGATGACCCGGCCCGTGCGATGACCCGGCCCGTGAGGCGGCAGGAGCCGCCAGGCGGCGGGCGGAGGTGGCGGGTGGGCTCGCCGCCGCCGGCTGGGGGGCCTACGGTCCCGGCATGGCCGAGGGTCGATCACGGGTGCGGCGGGTGACGGACTACCTGGGCCTGAGCGAGGACCGTGCTGCCAAGCCGCGGGCCGGCACCGGCGCGTGGTGGCGCCGCGCGGGATGGATGCTCGGGCTCATCGCGCTCAGCGCCGTGCTGGCCGCTCTGCTGCCCTGAACAGTGCGCTGAACGGTGCACCGCACGGTGCAGTGAGCGGTGCACGGAAGTTCGCTCGAAGGGGCGAGTCAGGAAGGCACCATGGGCCCGTGCCCACAGTGCTGCAGGTGCCGTGCGTGCTGGAGCAGGAGCTGAGCGATCCGCTGCTGGCGCAGCAGGTATGCGCCGTGCTGCTGCAGCACCTCCGCTTCCGGATCGAGCGTGTGCACGTCGACGTCCGTCCCGATCGCCGCGAGGAGCTGGGAGCGGTGGTCGTGCAGGCGCTGGTGCAGCTGCGCCTGGCCGGCGGCCGCGGGGTCCGGCACCGCAACGACACCCTCGTGGCGCTGGAGGACCCGCACGCGCACTGGCTGGCGCTGCTGGTCTACGCCGGCTCCTGCCGGCACCTGGAGGCCTTCGACGCGGCCGGTGCCCGCCTGCTGCTGCTTCGCGACGCCGGCAGCGCCGTCGTCGCCGACCTGGAGCCGCAGGAGGTCGATGCGCTGAACGAGCAGATCGCACCGCTGAGCCTTACGCCGCTGCAAGAGCCCGACCTGGTGGTGCTCGAAGGACGCCGCCGCCGGCACCAGGCGTGGCGCGATGAGCAGCGCCGCGTGCTGGAGGAGGCGATCGCCGCAGCGGCCTCGGCGCGCGAGCTCGACCCGCAGCTGCACCCGCGGCCGGACCCGCAGCCGCAGCCGCTGCACCCGGCTGCCGCCCTGGCCGCGCACCTCAGCGTGGTCCTTCAGCCTGCCCAGGGAGAGAGCGTGCGGCTGCAGAACGGCACGCAGAGCGTCGATGCGGGCTCGGCCAGCGCGCAGCTGCCCACCCTGCCCCACGGCTGGCTGGTGGCCGAGGTCGAGCTCCCCGGCCTGCACCGCTGGGGCCTGGGCGAGGGTGAACCAGAACGGCTGGTCCTGCACGACGGACAGGCGCAGGTGCTCGTGCAGCGCGGCATCAACGGGTTCGCGTGCCCGGTGGGGGAGTCCGAACCCACCCCACCGTCGGGGCGCACGCTCTGGCGCGTCGACGTCCGCACTGCCGCACCGGGCACCTTCACCTGGAGCAGCCAGCTGGACCCGGGCCGCACGATCACCTTCACCCTCGTCCTGTCGCCGGCGACCCCGGTGCCTGACCCGAGCGCGTGAGCGGCGCGCCGCTCCTCGTCGACGAGCCTCGCGCAGGCGACGTCACGACCGCGTGCTCACCGCGTCACAGGTCATTTCGAAAGCGACCGGTTGCGAGACGGCTGACGTGTCGAAGCCACGTCGAGAGTGGGTGATCCGTACCGGCTGCCCGATCGCCGGGTGGGTGTCACGCTGAGGTCATGACCTCTGCGGGCACCACGGCCTCGCGCTCGATCGGGACGGTGATCGGCATCGGGTTGCTGCGGGGCGTGGTGTGCGGAGTGGCGCTGGGTGTGTTGACCGGTGCTGGCTGGGCCGTGTGGAGCGGGCTGCAGCCGGCTCCTCCCGGCGTGTACAAGGACCCTTTCAGCGTGGTGCTGGTGCTCTACGTGGCGCTGGTCGCAGCCGTGGTCGGGGCGGTGGTGGGGGTGCTGGCGGCGGGCGCGTCGGTGCTCGTGCTGGCGTTGAGCGCCGGCGCCCGGCGCAGCTGGGCGGTCAGCGTGATCGCCGCCGTGCTCGCCGCTGCGGTCAGTGCAGGGGTGCTGAACCTGGCCGCGCAGAACAGCGATGACCGGTGGCTGAGCACGGCGCAGTCGCTGGTCGTGGCGATCGTCAGCGCGGGGATCGCCTTGTGGCAGCTGCGCAAGGTCGTGCGAGCGGCCGAGGACGCCTGAGAGGGCTGCGCCGTGGCTGGTGTGATCCTCGCCTTGAGGTGATCTTGGGCCTGAGGGTGGCAGGTCGTGCGCGCGGTACCGACTGAGGAGGTGCAGTCGGCAGATCTAGACGGCATAACCATCTCAAAACCCACCGTTTATGAGACGGGGATAGCGCCCGCAGCGCCCTGTGTCAGGCGGTGGTGGGGTGTCTGCCCATCAACCCAGCTCGCCGCGCGCCACACGCTCACGCCGGCCGGCGCTAGCGTCCAAGGCGGCCACGACGGAAGCGTCCTCATCGGCGGCGAGCACGGTCAGCACGTCTTCGGGCAGCTCGTCTTCCCCGGCCAGGTACCAGCGCTCGATCATCGAGCCGTGCCGGGCCAGGCGTCGGGCCAGGTGCGGGTCCAGGGTGCGCCCGTGCACCGGGCTGTCGACCCGCTCGATGTGCAGCTGCAGCAGCCCTGGGACCAGGTGCCTGTTCACCCGGTGCTCCTCGTCCTCGTACAACGACAGGCGCACCCGCGCGTTCGACCAGGTGCTCCAGCCGTGCAGCGCCCGGCCCGCCTGCACGGCGCCGACGCGCCCGGACTCGATCAGGGCGTGCAGCGCGCCGGTCAGGTGCAGGAGGCGCTCGAGCTCACCGCTGGTGAAGATCCCCAGGTTGGGGTGGTGCCCGGCGGACTGCACCGTCCACGAGGGGTCGGCGCCGTACGACCACGCCCCGCTGGGCACCTGGCGCACCCAACCGGTCTCGGCCAGGGCCGTGGTCATCGCCTCCACGCTGTCGAGCACGCCGGGGCCCACGGCGGCGTCCTCGGTGCCCCTGGCGCCCACGGCGCACTGCAGCAGCTGCGCGACACCGGTGGGCACCTCACGGGCCTGACCGACCGGGGTAGTGGTGCTCACGGCGCTCCTCGCGGCAGCGGTGGTCGGACCAGCCGATCGTGCGCGAGCCGGTGCGGCGCTGTCGAGACGCTGTGGTCATCCACCGTGCGCGCTCGTGCACCACCCGACTCCCTCATCGCAGAAGCGAGCGTTGCCCGGACACCGTGCTCGAGACGTGGCGTGGGCGGGCCCTAGGCACGTGCGGGACACCTGGTGGTGCTTACCGCTGCCGGCGCGGGGAGGTGGGCGCGGCGCACTCGTAGCCGGGCAGGTCGGCGTCCACGGTGACCAGGGCCAGGTCGTCGACGTCGATCGCGTGGGCGAGCAGGGCGATGCACACCTCGCCCACCTCGGCGACGGCCACCCAGTGCTGCGTCGAGCGGTGCTGGTGCTGCCGGAAGGCGGTGGGGACCCCGTCGACGGGGACCTGCACGTTCCTCCAGGCGGGGCTCGCACCGGCACCGGCACCGGCAGCGGGGTGGGGCTGGTACAGCAGGGCGGCGGTGCGCTCGGCTTCGGCCACCGAGGTGCCCGGCAGCGAGAGCAGGCTCGTCAGGACTACGTCGCCGGGCCTGAGGGCGCTGGCGGTGAAGGGCGCGCTGGTGGCGGCCAGCTGGGAGGTGACGTGCACACCGGGACCGGTGGCCAGGTCGAGGTGGCCGTGGCTGAGGGTCACGCTGAGCACCGGCGGCTCGAGCGGGTTCCACAGGGCCACCCCGCGCGCGCCGGGGTGGGACGGCGCCAGGCCCAGCACGCGGAAGCTGGGCAGGGTTGGCATCGCGGGGACGTAGGGGGAGCCGTCGCGCACGATCACGTGTGCAGCGTGGCAGCAGCCGTGGTGCCGGACCAGCGCCCGTAGGTGCCACCTCACCGTGTACGCGCACCAGCCACCGCCGCGAGCACGTGTCCGCCACCTAGCTGTGCAATCCCAGAAGCGACCGTTTATAGACTGCTGCCCGTACCTGCACGAGCGGGGGATTGAGGACTCAGCGGTGCTCAGTCGACGTAGCGCAGCTCGATGCCGGCGGCTGCGGCCAGGCGCTGCACGGCCTGCGCGAAGGACAGGTCCTCGGTGCACATCACGAACTTGACGACGTCGCCGCCCGCACCGCATCCGAAGCAGTGCCAGCGCCCGCGATGCGGGCGCACGTTGAACTTCCTGTGCGGGTCCTCGTGCAGGGGGCAGCGGCCAATGAGGTGATCGCCGGGGCCGGGGGAGAGGGGGGTGCGTGCTTCGATGACGGCTGCCAGGTCGGTGCGCCGCTTGACCTCGTGGAGGTCGTCGGGGTGGATGAGCTCTGGCATGCCCGCAGGCTAGGTCGGTGTCTGCGTCAGCGGGCCGGGCGAGCCGTCGGGTCAGTGGCAGCTCACGCCACGGCTGGAGCCGGCTCGTCCCTGCCCGGGCATCGAGGTCGGCATCGAGGGCAGCATCGACGTCGCCGCCCTCGCATGCTCGTGCCGTTCACCGACGGCGGTGGTTGCGGTCCTTCTGCGCCTCCCACGGCGGGATCGGCTCGAAGATGCTGCCCGTGTACGTCCAGCGCCCCGACTCGGGTGCCTCGCGCGTTGCGAGGGACTCCTCGAGGTGGATGGAGATCAGCCGGGCGATCGTCTCCTCCTGGGAGACTTCCAGCCCCCACAGCGCCGCGCGGTCCACGTCGTCGATCCGGGCGAAGCGCGGGCCCAGGTTTTCATGCAGGAAGTGCAGGTACTCGCGCCGGCCGTCGCGGTCCACGGTGATCACCGCTTCCTGCAGGTCCAGCTCGAGCAGGGCGCACCCCGCGGGCAGCTTCTGGCTGACCCGGCGCAGCACGTCCTCGACCTCGGCGTCCACGCCGGCCAGTGTGGCGGCACACCGCCGCCCGCCGGGATCGCTCCACCAGCCGTCGACGCGGTCACCTCACGGGCGTGTGTGCTCGCGGATCGACACGGGCGCACGGTCATCGTCCACTCGGGCCATCTCAGAAGCGACGGCGGTCTCAAGGGGTCAACGCAACACCTCGTCCAGAGCTTCTGAGGGTGTCTTCCATCCCAGGGTCTGTCGAGGCCTGCCGTTGAGGAGCTCGGCGATGGCATCGAGCGCGTCTTGGTCGTAG